>JALTMC010000521.1:0-1226 GCA_027005175.1 Myxococcales bacterium | reverse complement strand
CCGTCTGTCAAAAAAAGTAGAGACTCGCAGTTTATCCGACAGATCCAGCGCAAACCTCCCGAACTCCGTACTTCAGCGCAAGCCTCCCGAACTCCGCCCCCCCGACACACAACCGAATTCCGCACCCAACATGCAAGACAAAAAAATTAAGTATGTGAATCATCCGACTCGCTCATGATGGAGCGAAATCGGAGAGCGAGATAATGCTGAAGCCACTCCAGCC
The DNA here is from genome assembly GCA_027005175.1 of Myxococcales bacterium. Classification (GTDB taxonomy): domain Bacteria; phylum Myxococcota_C; class UBA6777; order UBA6777; family UBA6777; genus M3003. The sequence goes on along the minus strand of JALTMC010000521.1, from coordinate 1,003 downwards.
GGTGTTGTTCTTCAGGAGTGGGCTCATGCTCCTGTTTGAGTTGCCGATATTCGTGCAACTCTCGCTGAAGTTCCTGAACCACTGGGACTGCCATGTCAGTGAGCAGAGGACGTGGATCTTTGGCCGTTTTTCTTCGTGTGGTATAGGGTGCATCATTGGAAGCTTTAATCACAGGCCAAACAAAGGCGACAAAACGCCGAAGCAAGATAGCATCAAACTGCTGTGCCAACGGACCACGCATCAGTGCCAAAGCGTCTACCGGCTTCATCGCTGGACGAAAAGGACGCTCCGAGCAAAGAGCATCAAAGCAAGCACACAAGCTGATAATTCGACTCATCACCATTGACGGCTCATCCGCGAGCGAGAAAGCTCCTACGCTTGCGCGATCTTGTGGAGTGGAAGACACAGGTCGAAGTCGAACATCCATGGAGATCAAGGCTTGTTTGAGACGCTCCCAGGCAAACTCTTGTCCAACCAATCTCTTGACCGTATGGATAGGCAGTTGCTCCACTTCCTTGATCTCTTCTACAGACAGAGGCTCTGTTTTGTGCAACAAGTATGTGGGAATACTCAGCTTCCCGATGTCATGCTCAAGAGCAGCCCATCCCAACTCCAGCCGATGCTTCCGAGACAAACCCAACGCCTGCCCAAACATCAAAGATAACACGGCTGTATTCGCAACATGATAGGACTGATACGCTGTCAACTCTTCAGGCATATGGAAACCAAAAAAGAACAGTGTTTGGTTTTCACATCGTCGAATCAGAGACCGCAAGATCGCATGAGCTTGGTGTTGAGGTGGACGTTGCTGCAGGGGATTGTAGCGTCGTTGCACCCATTGCAACAACCGCCCATAAAGCCAAACCGCATGGTGTTCACCATGGTGTTCACCACGAGACGAGCGCAAGTGCATACGTGCGTCTTCCTCGCGACGCCAGTGCTCCCAACGTTGCTTTGCTTCTGAAAGGGGGAGCCAAGACAATGGCTCCTGGACTCTCTCCTT
>JALTMC010000520.1 GCA_027005175.1 Myxococcales bacterium | reverse complement strand
CTCCTTCCACACAAGCCTCTCCGGCGAGACAATCCCCCACATCCTTACAAGGACGCTCTGTCGGCTCTTGCCCACACCCCCAAAAAAGAGAGCTACACAAGATCCCAAGACCCAACCAAAAAGTAAGTAAACGCAGCAAAGAACGCATCCCAAACCCCCAATACAAAGAGTACTTGTCACAAAAGTAGCTTGGACAACATAGCCTCACAGTACCTGATCCGATCCTCCCAGTCTATCGGACCGACATCTTCCGAGTGCGGTTTCGTTGCATCGGTTTTTATTTTGGGACTCTGCTCGAAAGCGATTTTGTAATGTGTTTGAACTGAGATTTGGAGTATCTCGCAACAAGCCCCTACATCGATCTCTTGCTTCGTCAAAATCATGTGACAAGTTTGACAGAACGGAGAATTCGTTTAAACATTGTTTCACTCAGGATGAAGAGTACAACAATGTAATCGTTTTGTTCCGTCTAATCATAAGGAAAAGTCATGCGATTGTTCTACGGTTTACCGTGTTTGGGTACCATTGCCCTGGCCCTATTTCTGGGTTTCATCGGCTGGTATCCCCACAATGCAAAGGCAGACGTCCGGCCTCCTCGAAATGTCCAAAAGAAAGCAGCCAAGCGAAAAGCGCACAAAAAACATTCGAAGCGGAGAGCCTCCCAACGAAAGGCTTCCCGACGTCTGTGGATGCCAACACCTTTGCCCAAGAAGCAACGCAAGATCCTGTTTGGCTCTCCGGAAGACACGCTGACTAAAAAAGCCTGTACCGGCCGTCGTCGAGTGACTCTCAAGTGCCGAGACAAGCAACATTATATCACGACGAACGAGTTCCATCACGAGATGTGGTACCCCTACATTAAGAATCGCGGTGGTGGTTATGTGGGTGTGGGAACAGACCAGAACTTTACTCTGATGGCCTGGGCTCGCTCCAGGATTGGCTGGATGATCGACTATGATCCTGTCGTGGTCCGCGTCAACCTTGCCCACCGGGCCTTCATTCTTAATTCACCCAATCGACGAAAGTACCGACGCTATTGGACACGACGGCATGAAAAGCGGTCCGTCCGATTTTTGCGAAAGTTCTATAAAAAACACCCCGATCGAGAGGGAATTATCGAAGCTTTCTTGTACGCACGACTCAAAGTCAACTTTCACTACCATATCATCAAGAAGCGACGCTTTGGTTGGAACTTCCATCGAATGAAGGTTGATCCCAAACGCAAGAACCTACGAGACAAGCGTGACTTCAACTGGATGCACCAAGAATCAACGTACCAGTATATCCGGAAGATGTTTCAAACCCATCGCATTCGAGTCATGAAAGGGGACTTACTTCTGTCCACCAGTATCCGAGGCATCGGCAAAGCAGCCAAGAAAATGGGCATCCCCATTCGCTTGTTTTATACGTCCAACGCGGAAGAATTTTGGAAATATCCCAAGAGTTTTCGTCTCAATTTTCTAGGTCTTCCCATGGACAAGCGGTCCTTGATCTTGCGCACTCGATTCACCTCAAAGTATGGCAATCGGCTGGACGCCTGGATCTACATTATCCAATCGGGCCTACACTTTCAGAAGATGCTACGCAATCCTGCCAACAACCGTGTCGACACCACCATGAGATACCGCAAAAAAGTAATCCGTGGTCTATTCACCATCAAAGTTCCCACCCCACGATCCTATATGCGACACCTCCGAACCCCTTAGGAACGGTAACCGATGGACATCCCCCTGCCAAATCCAGGCGAACCCCCTGTAGATTCTGGGAAATGACATCTACGCGACTTCGGGTACGTAGAGCGAATCGTCTCCGACGATTCACATCGGTTCTCGTGAGAACCAGCCTCACATATTCACTCCATGTGGGTTTCTCGTGGGAACCAGCCCACATATTCAACGTGGGTTGGGTTCGCGAATGAGCCAAGCCACTCCCACACACAGAAGCAGAAGAGCATACCCCCCTGCCAGACTCCACAAGAAATTGACGATAGCCCGGTCTAGCTCTGCGGTTTTCATCGAGATCGCGGAAGCACCACTTTGCGCGATGAAAGCGACCGAGATGGCGACAGCGGCATCGAGCAACACGGCCGAGAGATAGCCCCATCGCCGGTGAAGCCAGATCCCCAAAGCGACAAGAGCATGAGTTAAAGCCAAGGCCAAAACAGCGAGCGCAGCAACGTACTCATTTCCGGACGTTCTTGGAAAGACAAAGACCATCATAATGGTCAGGAGTAAAAGCAACACCCCAGTCAGACCGTGAAAGACCAACACCAGGGTTGAGAGGACATCGGATTGGGGCTGCCTTTGGGAGCGCAACGCAGAAGATCGTGGTGTCATCGCTCAGTGTCCTCCAACAAATCCATAGTTATCATCAGAAAAGAACCTCTTATGTTATGGGCGTGGAAACCCTCTCTCGATCGCGGCCCCGGCAGAATCTACAAAACGAAGTGCGGGGATGGGGTGGGGGTCGTTGACGGTGAGCAGAGAGTCGAACCCAATTGCAATCCCCTCCTCCTCGTGATAGCATAATGTCCTATTTTGAGATAGAATATCCCCTTGATCCAAGGCCATCGAGCAGCGTCTGGATCGACTCCACATACAGGACGATTTGATGATGACAGCCCAAACTCACCCATCCCCAAGCCAGATGGTTTCTGCGCCCCTGTCTCAGCCAGAAACCACCTGGAAGCATCGATTTATTGCGGTTTGCCTCGTGTTGGCCGCTGGCTTGGGCTTTTGGATCTTTACAGCCTTCTCAGGCTTTCTTGGAACAACATCCTCTCCTGCTGCGGCCTTATACCACACCCTCAAAGGAAAGAACCCACAAGGCAAACTGCTCTGCGCGAACGTCGCTTCGGACGACTTCCATGGAGCCTTCCGTGAGTTGGATTGCCTCATCACTTTCCGTCGGACCTTTCCCAAAAAAGGACGCCATCTCAACAAGCTCATTTTGTCCAAATTCAGAAAGCTTCACAAACGGTTGCAGAGAGAGTCCACAGACTGGCGAACGGTAGCTCGTTGGAAGCTGCTGTATCTTTTAGGAACACGCCTCTACCCCGTCCAAAACAAATGGTCGGAGCATGCTGAGATACCAGTATACGAGTTCAATGGCCATCATATGGCAGTCCCCTTTTGGGTAAAAGAGCATGTCAAGGGAAGAAAGCTTGGAACGTTATTTCACTTCGACACCCACAATGATATGCGAGCCGTACCTTCACCAAAGAAAGTCCTACAAGCCGTCGCGAACCTCAAGAAAAACTACAAAGTAAAAGACGCTTGGCACACAATCTCTCACGCGGTTTACGATTGCGCGATGCCTGTTGCGGGTGGCGTGTTGAGTGCGGGATATCGCAATGTGGTGTGGGGCAAGCCATCGTGGAATGGCTATCCTGAGTTCGTGAACCAAAACTTCTTCTTTGGTCGCCCCAACCCTGGGGTACCTGTCTCTGTGGTCTCTTCGAGCTTGAAGGGAGCATCCCGAAAGAAAGCTGTAAAGCGCAACAAAGCAGATGAAAAAAAACGCTCTCACTTCCGTATGTATTACGATGTAATGATGAATCAGAAAAGAAAGGCTGTACCCGCGCAGGACGCTTGGGTGATGGTCGCTCCCAAACAGCGCCCACCTCGCCAAAAGTTTGGAATGTTTACACCTTTCAAGCTGACCATATTAACGTCCGATCCCAAGGTGAACACCAATGGAGGAGGGCCGGGAAAAGCGATGTTTCAAAAGCTACTCACCGCATTGCCCAAGGGACCGTTCACTCTCGACCTTGACCTCGATTACTTTGCCTCTGTCGACTCCACAGAGAGCTTCAAACGCAAAGCAGGAAGTGACCCAGAGTGGCAGCTAGACCTGTTGGCAAAACGTCGTAAATTCCTCAAAAAGAATATTGAGAAATTCCGTACTTTGCTCATAGCTCTGCGCAACCGTGGCCGGGTGCCTTCTTTGATTACCATCGCAGACTCTACCTACCTGACATTCGGATTTGACGCCATCGCAGAAGGTCAATCCGAATATACACCGATTGAGCACACGGCCTATATTCGTCGGCGTATCCGCAAGATCTTTCGAGAGATCTATGGCAAGCGTGTGGTTGGTCGAGACAAAGAAACACCCACCC
>JALTMC010000519.1 GCA_027005175.1 Myxococcales bacterium | reverse complement strand
TTTGTGTTGAAGGCGAATGCTTCTTGACCTTTTTTCCCTTGTCATCTTTGAGTTTTTGGTATGAAGCAGTGCGTCGTATCATCAATCAAAGGTTCAAAGGCCCCGGAATCATTTGGCTTGAGGACTCTGCACAAGCGATGTTGCTTTTACGAGCATATCAAAAGGCCGGTCGTTGGGATGAGTTTATCAGGATAACGATCGCAAATCTCTCGAAAGTAGGCGAAGTGGGCTGACCCCCTTTTTGGGATCGCACCCGAGTTGGGGGGAGTCGAAATCTGGAGGCAGGTTGAGGTTTAAGGGCGGGAGTAGAGGAAAGCGTGAGGCGCTATCACCTTTGTGTTTCAGTGTAGTAGGACTCTAGAGTTTCGATCGGCTTCCACACATCAACATCTTCTTACCCATGTAGGGATTGGCCATTTTACCTCTGACTTGGAGCCACTTTTTGTAGCCTTTTGCCATGGGGCAGGAGAATACTTGTACTCCGTGAGCATGCTTGGGGTGGGACTTGATATGGGCAATCACAGCCTTCGATAGCTGCCCAAAAGCAAGGCGTGCTGCCTCGATTCCTTTACTCTTTCGAATTTTCTTTGCCGCTGCTATGATCTTCTTTCCCAGAGTTCCTTTGCTGAACTTGCTTGCTTGTGCAAGCACTTGTTTGGATGCCTGCTTGGCCTTTGATAAACTATCAGCAGCAAAAGCGATACGAACTGCATCATATGCATTCATGAAGCTGTGGCTGTGACTTTTGTGATTGTGGCTGTGACCTTTGTGCTTGTGACCTTTGTGGCTGTGACCTTTGTGGCTGTGACCTTTGTGCTTGTGGCCTTTGTGCTTGTGGCCTTTGTGATCGTGATTGTGGGCCATACTGTTCCAAGATAGTAACATTAATCCTAGGGCTAAGGTTGTTGTACTTAAAAAAATGATACTTTTTCGAAATAACATACTTTTTCTCCTGTGTTTCAACCTCTTTCGGAAGAGAGGCTTTTGTTTGGGTTCCGTATTGGAACAACGATTCCTTCCGTTAGAGCAATATCTATGCCAGGTTAAAGATAGAACGAATTTGGTTTGTTCAGCAGGAGGAATAGCAGAAATTCCTTTGTAACACTGGCAGAGCTCTCCATATCCTTCTCAGTTCTGAGAGGGAGCGAGTTTCCTTTTTGCAATCTTGAGAAGAATCGTGTTCTCTTGGAGCAGTGATATGTTTGTTGCGAGGGATAGGCTTTTCAGGTGGGTTGTTCGTCCACTTCTTTTTTCCTGACAATCTCCTACAAAAGCGGGCTTAAGAGGTGGGCCGCAGACTCCAGCCATGAGTAGGGTTGATGAAGCTGCCCAATATTCTGTTGTGTGATCTCACGGCTATTGTTGAGGTCCTTGTGAAAGCTATCTACCAGTTGTCTGGCAAGTTGCTTTGATAGAAAGATACAGCTAATTTCGAAGTTGAGACGAAAGCTACGAATATCAACGTTGGCACTTCCGAGTACGGAGATATTGTCATCGATAACCAGTGTTTTTGCATGAAGGACAGACGGTTCGAACTCGTATATTTTTACACCTGCGTTAAGGAGGGTTTCGTAATATGTGTGTGAGGCTATACGAACCAAAGGTTGATCGTTTTTTTGTGGGAGTACTATTTTTACATCAAGTCCTCGCTGTGCGGCACCACGTAGTGCTGCAATGATTGGGGCACTTGGTATAAAGTAAGGAGTGGTGAGGTAAATACGGTGCTTGGCAGAGGATAGGGCCAGAAACAAGGTATCATGGCACCAGTTGGTGCGCCCATCAGGACCGCTTGGTATGATCGCGCAAGCTACTTCATCTATTGTTTTTGTCTCCTCCTTCGGCGTAGACTCCTGACTTGTTTTTGGGGTTAGATAGCCGGAGCTTGCAAGATTTTGATGGGTTGCGAAAAACCAATCTTCTAAAAAGACTTCATGAAGTTGTACGGTTGCGGGACCTGTGATCTTAATGGCAGTGTCTCTCCATTGGCTTTGGTATTCGTCACTGATGTTCATTCCGCCAGTAAAAGCGGTAACACCATCTATAATCATCAGCTTGCGGTGGTTTCTGAAGTTGAGAGTAAAAGGTTGTGAGAACAGACGTATGGGAAGGAAGTATGCGACGTGCCCACCTGCTTGTTGAAGTGGGGCAAAGAAGTTACGGGCGTGCTTGGGTTGTCCCCATGCATCAATGAGAAGGCGTACCTCCAAACCCTCTTGTACCTTTTGTATCAAAAGATCTCGGATGCGTGTTCCTGTCTGGTCTGCCTTCCATATATAAAACAACAAGTGTATGTAGTGTTGGGCCAAACTCACAGCCTGCTCCATGGCAGAGAAGGCTTGTTCTCCATCAACTAGCAACTGTACTTGGTTCTTTTGACTGAGGGAAAAGGGGGCTCGTTGTTGTTCTGTTGTGATGGATTGAGGAAGTAGTCCTTGAAATTGAGAGAGTACTTCTTGAGAAGCGAGGTGAACTCCTTCAGGTAGGCAAGCACAAAATTCCTGAGAACGTTGTTTCCTTCGACGCATCTTTCTTTGGAGGCGAGTGCGGCCAAGGAACCACCACATCAGAATACCAATCCAGGGTAAAGTGAAAATCGCTAATAGCCAACTCAAAGCAGCGACAGGCCGACCGCGTCGATGCAACAGAACTGCTGGAACTTGTGCTATAGCTATGATGTCAGAAAGTAGGAGTATATAGAGTAAGAGGGTTGAAGCTTCACCCCGACTGAAGAATAGATGAATCAAAGCGTGCATCTTTTTTATCTCCACAAACAAATCTGAGATTTCGGGCCAGGAGAGGATGGGAAGGCTTGTACATAGAATGGTATAGTAGAGAAAAGTAGTTGAGAATCATAGGGGTCTCAGAGAGTTTTCTTGTACTTTGTGCTTTTTCTATCCGAGGTCATAGGTTTGGTATAATGATTGCAGGGTAATTGCATTAGGTCAAGGTTGCTTTGAAATTGCTTTGGAGTGAAAGCATTGGGACCATTGGGAGATAATGCATTGGGAGTGAAAGTATTGAGGGATAATGCAAAGAGGAGCAGTGGTGATGGAACTTTATTCTTTCGAAGTGGGGGATGGTGAAGAGTCGATCGTTTTTCTTCCAGGACTTGGACTCACGACGAGATACTGGGAGCCAAGGGTTAAGCCTTTATCTCGTCGGTTTCGTCTTGTCTTTGTTGACCTTCTTGGGTTTGGTGAATCCCCAAAGCCCTGGGTGAAGTATACAGCAGCACGCCACCTTGATGCTCTCCATCAAGTTCTTTCTCGGCATGAGAACTTCACTTTAGTTGGCCACTCCCTGGGAGCTGTATTGGCTATTCTTTATGCTGCACGATATCCATCTCAAGTCAAACAGCTTGTGCTATTTGGCCTACCCTATTTTGGATCGAAAAAACGAGCATTTCAGCATCTGCGAAAAGGCCCAACTCTCGGTGGTTGGATTGTCACAAATATGTTTTTTGCCGCCACAACTTGTTTGCTCACAAGGTGGTTGTTTGGTCGTCTGTTGCCCTCTTTGTTTCCAAGCTTTCCTCGTGAGGTGGCAGAGGACCTTGTTAAGCATTCGTGGCGTTCGTCAACATCGTCACTGTGGGAGGTCATTTATAAGTATGACCTATTTAAGGATGCTGCCAATCTAGACGACAAAATCTCTGTTGTTTGTGTTCATGGCGATCAAGATGCTACTGCACCTTTGGAGGGAGTCGAGTTCTTGGTGAAAGAGCTTTCTGACTGGAAGTTACATCTCTTATCTGGTATCGATCACCATCCTTTGCTTTTTGATCCAGCCGCATGTCTTCATCAGATTGAGTCTGCCATGGACTCTCTTTCATCCGAGCGTGTCACTATGGACTGATGAGTTTACTTACTTGTATGTGGACTGGTAAGCTTACTTACTTACTTGTATGTGGACTGGTGAGCTTACTTACTTATGCGGGCTTTTTGCAGTGTTTGAACGGAGGGATGCTATAGTATAGATATTGTTTTCTTTTACAGGCTGTTAGGAACTCGTTCCTCGTACCGGAGCAGGGTTTATTCGCTCTCGGAACGAATAACATGCGTCATCTGGGGTAAGGACCAACCTTTTCTATATCTGAACTGTTCTACATTTAAAAAAGGGAGA
>JALTMC010000518.1 GCA_027005175.1 Myxococcales bacterium | reverse complement strand
GGAACAAGAGGCTGTAGGCCAACGTGAGACAGTAGGTAGCACCCACAAGCCAAAAGACCACATTCTCAGTGGGATGAGTGGGTCGATCGATACTCTTGAGTTGAAATACAACAGTCCCCCCCATCAACAATGTGCTGATCAGCAGCCGCGCTCCCATCAACCACAACAATCTGCGCTTAAGTGCCTGTGGTTGTTCACGCAGCAAAAGTACAGAAGAATCCTGGGAAGATGAATCGTGGGTCGTCGATTGATTCTTTGATGACAAGATCGTAGCCTCTTCAAAAACATCCTGCTTCACAGGAGGGATTGAAATCGAGAAAACAAGTGTAACACAATCACAACTGTATTTCGCCAACCAAACGATAGAAAGCTAAGAAAGTGAGAAAAGACACAACAGGAGAAAGGAAGAGAACGACGGAAATCAGCAGGAAAAAGGGAGGAATCAAAGAGAAAACAGGGCCAATGCTGCCCAAAAATGTGGGTTGTAACCCCATCACAGAGTCTTCCATCACAGAGTCTTCTATCACAGGATCGTTGGGATATGACTCCGCTCCACGTTAGGTTTTGACATTACCTGCGAGGGAGAAGATGGGCATATACATAGCGATAAGCATACCACCGAGAATAAACGCAACAAACACCAGCATCATAGGTTCCATCATTTGGGTCATGGCTGAAACTGCGTCGTCCACTTCTTCTTCGTAGAAGTCGGCGATTTTGTTAAGCATAACATCCAACGCACCTGTGGCTTCACCAACCCCGATCATCTGTACAACCATAGAGGGGAACATATTGGTTTCCATCAAGGGATCTGCCATGTTGCGACCCTCCGAGATCTTGTCGCGTACATAGTAGATACCTTTCTCAATGGTCTTGTTACCAGCAGCTTTCGCAACAATATCAAGAGCATCTAACAAAGGAACCCCCGAAGAGATCATCGTACCGAGTGTACGGGTAAACTTGGCCACGGCCGATTTGCGGACAACAGGACCCATCCCAGGCAGGTAGAGAATGCTTTTATCCCACAGCCTCCGACCAAAATCTGTCCTGTAGAACCAGCGTACCGCAAAGAAGACAGCCGCGAGCGCACCTATCACATGGAAGATATATTTCTTCATCCAGTCCGACATCATAATGACGTACTGAGTGATCATAGGTAATTCACCTCCCATGTTCGCAAACATTTTCTGGAAGGTGGGAATAACAAAGACCAACATGACGATGGTTGCGAGAAAAACAACTGTCAAAATGACAGTTGGATACACCATAGCACCCTTAACTTTTTTGATAACCTTCAAGTTTTTCTCAATAAAGATCGCCAAACGGTTGAGAATGGTATCCAAAACACCACCAATTTCACCGGCAGCCACAAGGTTGACAAAGAGATCATCAAACACTTTGGGATGTTTTTTAAGGGCGTCTGCAAAGGTAGCACCACTTTCAACATCAGCCTTGATCTGATACAGAATCCGTTTAAAAAATGGATTCTGATTCTGACTGGCGAGAATGTCGAGGCACTGAACCAGAGGCAAACCAGCGTCAATCATTGTTGCAAACTGACGCGTAAAGATCACAAGCTCTTTAATACCAACGCCAGCAAAGATCTCTGGCATCTGAATATTGATCGAGATCGGCTTTTTCTTCACCTTTGGGTTCGCGATCTTCATGTGGCGAAGGCGCATTTGAACGTCTTGAACGTTCTTTGCCTCCATCTCTCCACTCTTCTTTTCTCCAGAAGCGTTACGGCCTTCCCATACAAAGACAGGCATTCTGCGATCCTCCTACATTGTGCCCAAACCCAAAACTCTTGACGACATCATCCTTGAAGAGTCGCCTTGAACTCCCATTCTATCGGAAACTGACCTGTGGTTGCAAGTCATCGTTACAACATGATCTTTTAATCCGAGTCCACGGGTCTTCTAGAAACTCTCGATAAACCATACGGACAGATTGAAAGTTACCTGTAATTTTTTACAAACATTTCTTCTAACATCCGCATCCATAGTTCTTCGTTACACCTGCACACACACAAACAGAGTTTCCCCTCCAAAAAACAGAGCTTCCCTTCCAAAAAACAGAGCTTCCCTTCCAAAAAACAGAGCTTCCCCTCCAAAAAACAAAGTTTCCCTTCCTAAAAACGTTCCTCAAGCGATACTCACAACCAAAGCACTCCAGTGCTCTTACATTCGCAATCGTATCCCCAAAAACAAGGCACCTGCCAGCATTCCCACAGAAAAGATGCACCAAAGGATCCCCCAAGCCAGTGCAGGCAGCCAGGTTCGCTCTGCCATCAACGCAGCATCGGACTGTGGGACATGGCGACGAATGGTATCATCATAGACATCATAGATCGCATACAAGGCACTCATGGTGCCAATAAAGTTGATCAAGTAAGGCAACCAACGCCCCTTTTGGACATACCACAGTAACCCGGTACCTGCGATAAAACAGACAGTAAGGGTGATTGTGAGAATATTCTCAGCCCATCGCAAGGAGATCGTCAGACCTGCAATCAAGAGGCCGGCGGCGACAAAAGGAGTGGTTGTTCCTGTCCCTAAAAAAACCAGCAGTGAGCCAAAAAAAGCGGAGCCCAGATAACCAGCAGGTAGGATGAGCCACATTTTGCCACCGGTTAACCGGGTAAGTCCACCTTCATTTGCATTCACAGAGATACCGTGAACCGTCGCCCCCGAAGCCCACCCAGCTAAGGCATGGCCCATCTCGTGAATGTAGATCGTAATCAACTTAAAGGGAAACAACACAGGTGTCCGCCACAACAACCAGATGATTGTGCCATAGCCTGCAATGAGCCCAAGATAGATCCAATGCTCAGAGGTCATCTTCTATCCTTGTGTAGTCATGGTCACGAATTGAAAATCGCGGCTCATGGATAATGAATCGCAAGTAAAACACAACAAGTGCATGTTCTACTATTTTTTCACCACAATCGTGATTTTCGCGTTCTTCTTCGAGGTATTGGTTAGAGTTTTCTTGCCTGGGATAGAGAGGTCAGCGGTCCACGAGACACAGCGGTCATCCGCGTTCAGAGGGTCCTCATCGAACAACTCAAGCTTGGCTCCCTTTAATTGGTTGGGATCGAGATTGTTGATCGTCCAGTTGAAAGTGATGGTCTTGTTGCATGTGTTGTCTTTTGTTTTGCTTTTGTAGTTTCTTCCATTTTTGAGCGTAAGCTTGACATAAGGATCGGGGTCTGCCCCCCACAACGCTGGCTTGTCGTCACATAAGCCACAAGGCAGGTACGCGCTCACTGTGATCACGGTTCGACGGCAGAGGTTCCCCACACAACTAGAGCTGCATTTTCCGCAACTGCCGCCACAACCGTCGGAGCCACACTCTCGGCCGGAGCACAGAGGCTTGCAACATTGGTTGTTTTTGCACTGTGTACCTGGGTTGCAAGATCGAGTGGTTGACCAATACAAACAACCGCTCGCATCTTTCACACACTCTTTGAACTTGGTTGTACTGTCACACTTGGTGACCCCGACTTTGGAGCATTCGTTTTGACACACACATTTTCCGACCTTGCATTTGGCACGTGCCGGGCAGGTTCCACACGAGCCACCACATCCATCGGGTCCACAAACACCAACACACGCGGAAGAACAGCAAGATCCATTCTTGCAAGTGGAACTGCCAAAACAACTTGTTTTGCGCATCACTCGGCAACCATTCGAGTCAAGTTCACAACGCTCGGCAGTTTTGCTATCGATACAGTTAGCCTCCCCTTGCTTGCAAGCATGGCTGCAAACACACTGGCCCTTTACACATGTGGTTCGCCCTTTACAGGGAGTTCCACAGGTCCCTCCGCAACCATCATCACCACAGGTCTTGCCCGTACAATTGGGCTTGCAACTGCACTTGCCCTGAACACATGCTTTCCCAGATTTACAGGCACAATCCTTCGCACAGGTCGAGCAATTTTCCTTCTGTGTTGCTTCGCAAATCCCATTGCCACAGGTCGATTGACATTGCCCCCCCTGGCAAACCTGCCCTGTCTGACAGGTGCAGTCCTTCGCACAAGTGGAACAGTTCTCGCCCTTTGCAGTATCACAGGTTCCATTGCCGCAAGGATCTTCGCATTTGCCAGACACGCAGACCTTACC
>JALTMC010000517.1 GCA_027005175.1 Myxococcales bacterium | reverse complement strand
CCTTGGTGGCCCAATGTGGGTTATCCTGCGATCAACTTTCAGGATATTATCTATTACTCTGCACCAAAGAAGCAAGTTAAGCTCGACAGTTTGGATGAAGTTGATCCCGAGATCTTGAAGGTTTTTGATAAGCTTGGGATCTCTTTGATGGAGCAAAAACGACTGACAGGTGTGGCAGTGGATGCCGTATTTGACAGTGTCTCTGTAGCGACCACATTTCGAAAAGAGCTGGCTGAGTTGGGCATTATCTTTTGCTCTTTCTCTGAAGCGGTAAAGGAGCATCCTGAGCTGGTTCGCAAGCATCTAGGCTCCGTCATTCCCTACACCGACAACTACTACGCAACGCTGAATTCAGCTGTGTTTTCGGATGGTTCTTTTTGTTATATCCCGAAAGGCGTGCGTTGCCCGATGGAGCTTTCGACTTATTTTCGCATTAATGCTGCGGGAACGGGTCAGTTTGAGCGGACTTTGATCGTGGCGGAAGAGGGCAGCTATGTGAGCTATCTCGAAGGTTGTACCGCGCCGCAGCGTGATGAAAATCAGCTTCACGCGGCAGTGGTTGAGTTGGTGGCAGCAGAGCGGGCTGAGATCAAGTATTCAACGGTCCAGAACTGGTACCCTGGTGATGAGAATGGCAAAGGTGGGATTTACAACTTCGTCACAAAGCGTGGGATCTGTGAAGGTGCTCATGCAAAGATATCCTGGACTCAAGTTGAGACAGGATCTGCCATCACTTGGAAGTATCCAAGTTGTATTTTGAAGGGTGACCATTCGATCGGTGAGTTTTATTCTGTGGCGATGACAAACAATCATCAGCAGGCTGATACCGGGACCAAGATGATTCATCTCGGTAAAAATACTCGAAGTACGATTATTTCAAAGGGGATCAGCGCAGGCCACAGTCAGAACTCGTACCGAGGTCTGGTACGGATGGGTCGAAAGGCCAGCAATGCACGAAATTATACCCAGTGTGACTCGATGCTGATCGGTGATTTGTGTGGAGCACATACATTTCCCTATATCGAGATAAAAAACAGCTCCGCACATGTTGAGCATGAAGCCACAACATCGAAGATTGGGGAAGACCAACTCTTCTATTTGAAACAACGTGGGATCTCGGAAGAGGATGCAGTGTCCATGATTGTCAATGGCTTTTGTAAAGAGGTGATGCGTGAGTTGCCCATGGAGTTTGCCGTGGAAGCTCGCAACTTGTTAGGCATCAGCTTGGAAGGAAGTGTTGGCTAAGAGTTTCTAGCCTCTCGATTCTCCCAACCCACTACACATTCGGTATCTTGAGTCTCCGACGGGTTCGGACCATTTTATTTTTGATTAAGGAGTAGAGTCATTATGTTGGAGATTAAGAATCTTCACGCCAGGGTCGAAGAGAAGGAGATCCTTCGCGGTCTTAACCTCAGCGTGAAACCCGGTGAGGTTCACGCAATTATGGGACCCAATGGTTCTGGTAAAAGTACACTGGCCCAAGTCTTGGCAGGTCGCGATGGCTACGATGTGACAGACGGTAGTGTTTTGTTTAATGGCGAGGACTTGCTGGAGCTTGAGCCTGATGAGCGTGCTGTCGCGGGGATCTTTTTGGCCTTTCAGTATCCTGTTGAAATCCCGGGTGTGGGCAATGCATACTTCCTGCGTACGGCTTTGAACTCCATCCGTAAAGCCCGGGGAAAAGAAGAGCTTGATGGAGTTCAGTTTCTGAAGTTGGTTCGTGAGAAACTCAAGACTTTAGAGATCGACCCGGTCTTTTTGAAACGTTCTCTCAACGAAGGTTTCTCGGGCGGGGAGAAAAAGCGCAACGAAGTCTTACAGATGTCTGTGCTTGAACCAAAACTCGCGATTCTGGACGAGACCGACTCTGGGCTCGATATCGATGCCTTGCAGGTCGTGGCGCGGGGCGTCAATGCGTTGCGTCACGAAGCCCGTTCTGTCATCGTTATTACTCATTATCAGAGGCTTTTGGACCATATTGTTCCCGACTTTACACATGTTCTCTACAAAGGTCAGATCGTTCGATCCGGTGGCAAAGAGCTGGCTCTTGAGTTGGAAGAGAAAGGCTATTCCTGGATTGAAGACGGTGTTGCCTAAAGCGGAATGCATCCCATGGCTCGACAACAAACATGATGCTATTCCCATAGGAGAACCCACATGAGAACCCAGATATCGAGAACAAGCAGATCATGAACGAAATACAACCTTTTGAGACACAGTTCTCTCTATGGCAGGAGCAGGTGAAGGATCGAGAACCTGCCGCCATGTCCAAACTGCGCCAACGAGCCTATGAGTTGTTTGTGCAAGCCGGGCTGCCCCATCGGAAAACAGAAGAGTGGAGATACACCCCCCTGCGCGGCTGGGACTTCACCTCTTTCCAACCTATCACAAAAGCCCCTGAAACATCGTTGGATTCTGCACAACTGCAGTCTCTTCTGGGTGGCTCTCCGAGCCCCTCTCGGCTGGTGTTTGTCGATGGCTACTTGAACAGCTCTCTGTCGCGCTTGCCTTCCTGGGGTGACAATGCTTACGTGGGCTCTATCCGGGCTGCATGGTCTGACGAATCGTGGGCTGGTGTGATTCAAGAACAATGGGGACGGTTGCTTGATTTTCGCAATGAAAACCCCTTCTCTTACCTCAATCAGGCAATGGTCTCTGATGGAGCATTCCTCTTTGTTCCAGACGATACCGAGATTGATGAGCCCTTACACATTGTCTCTGTCGCAACATCCGACAACGCTGATGCGATGATTCAACCTCGCAACTTGGTGGTTGTCGGAGCGCGTAGCAAGGTTCACCTGATCGAGACTTATATCTCCTCTGGTGAAGGAAACTACTGGACGAATGTCGCATCTTCCTACGTCTTGGGAGAGGAAGCACATGTCGAACACTACAAGGTCCAAAACGAAGATCGCGGTGCTTGGCATTTGGCTCAAACTCAGATTGAGTTGGGCGAGTCGAGTGAGTTCCAGTCTGGCTATTTTGCCTTTGGTGGTGCCACATCACGTCATGAAATAGAGGCTCTCTTGTTGGGGGAGAATGCTCACTGTGATCTCAATGGCCTGGCTATGCCCGAGGGAGAGCAGCGTATGGTCAATCGCATTTGTATGGAACATGCGATGCCTCATTGTACAAGCAATCAGTACTACAAGAATATCTTGAGCGACAAAGGTGTTTGCGTCTTCAACGGCAAGATCCATGTGCGTCAGAAGGCACAAAAGACGGATGCTTACCAGACCAATCAGGCGTTGCTGTTGTCAGACCATGCTGAGACATACAGCAGGCCACAGCTAGAAATCTTTGCAGACGATGTAAAGTGTTCTCATGGCATGACAAGTGGTTTTCTTGATGATGATTCGATGTTTTATCTGCGTTCTCGTGGCATCGGCAAAGAGGAATCCAAGCGTATCCTTACCTATGCCTTTGCTTGCGATCTGGTGGAACGTGTGAAAATCGAGTCATTACGAGACGTTCTGAGTGCCCAACTGCAAGAACGAATGGACTTTAACGTCGCGTGATGTGTAGGCCCAAATACGGGTGATGCGTAGACAATGGACGGACATGCGATGCAAAACGTACGAGAACACAATATGAGTACCCCCTTCAGTGTAAATACTCCAGTCTTTGATGTCGATGCGATCCGTAAGGATTTCCCTATTTTGCATCAAGAGGTACGTGGCAAACCGCTGGTCTATTTGGATAATGCTGCATCGAGCCAGCGCCCTGTTCAGGTCACGGGTGCGATTCAACATCTCTACCATCACGACTACGCCAATATTCATCGCGGGGTTCACACCTTAAGCCAGCGCACCACACAGGCTTATGAAGATGCTCGGGTGAAGGTGCAACATTTTATCAATGCCTCTTCTGAACGTGAGATTGTCTTTGTTCGAGGTACCACAGAGGCCATTAATCTGGTGGCCCAAACGTTTGGACGAGATCGCCTACAGGCCGGTGATGAAGTACTTATCTCACATATGGAACATCACTCTAATATCGTACCCTGGCAGATCCTACGCGACCAACTGGGCATTGTGTTGAAGGTGATTCCTATCCGTGAAGACGGCTCTTTCTCCTTGGATAACTTTAAGGCCCAACTGACCGAACGTACCCGGTTGCTCTCCGTGATGCATGTCTCCAACGCCTTGGGTACGGTAAACCCAATCAAAGAGATGACCGCTATCGCACATGAACGCGACATCCCTGTGCTTGTCGATGGTGCACAAGCTGTCCCTCATATGCCTGTAGATGTTCGAGAGCTTGACTGCGATTTTTATGCCTTCTCTGCACACAAGATGTCCGGTCCCTCGGGCATTGGTGTTCTATACGGTAAACTGGATCTGTTGAAGCAGATGTCTCCTTACCAGGGGGGAGGCGATATGATCGAAACCGTTACGTTTGAAAACACTGTATACGCCGAACCCCCTGCACGTTTTGAGGCGGGTACTCCCAATATCTCCGGCACGATCGGATTGGGGGCCGCGATCGATTATCTGCAAACTATTGGTATGGAGAAGATCGCTGCGTATGAAAATGAACTTCTGACCTATGGAACCGAGATCGTATCAAAGATACCTGGGCTTCGGATTATCGGTACTGCCGAAAAGAAAGCCAGCGTGCTCTCCTTTGTGGTGAAAGATATCCATCCACACGACCTTGGAACCATTCTGGATAACGAAGGCGTCGCCATACGAACAGGCCATCACTGCGCTCAACCTGTGATGGACTTTTTCAACATACCCGCAACTGCTCGCGCGTCCTTTGCCTTCTACAACACCAAAGAAGAAATCGATCAACTTGCCGCTGCCATTCTCAAAGCAATCGATATCTTTAAGTTTTGACCGAGCTTCGCGTTCAAGTGCCTGATTACCCGGCCCAAAGAGTCGGTGACTCAATCCAAAGAGTCGGCGACTCAATTCAAAGAGTCGGCGACTTCGTTCAAAGAGTCGGCGATTCGACTCTGTGTTCTTGGCGAAGGAATGAATGTTGAGTTCACTAACTAGGAATGGACCATGTCACAGGATCTCAAAGAGCTATACCGCAGGGTTGTGCTGGAGCATAACCGGGCACCTCACAATTTTGGAGCTTTAGAGAATGCGACTCATCATGCGGAAGGGAACAATCCATTGTGTGGTGATCGGGTCGAGATCTTTTTGAATCTTGTGGAAGAAAAGGTACAACAGGTTCGTTTTGTTGGGGAGGGTTGTGCTATTTGTACCGCATCTGCGTCACTGATGACGGAGTACCTTCAGGGGAAGACAATGGCAGAGGTCAAACAACTTCAGACAAAGTTTCATCAGCTTCTTGCTGATGAACTCCATATTGAACAAGAGGCTGAATCACTGGGTGAATTGATTGTGTTTGCGGGAGTGGCTCAGTACCCGGCTCGAATCAAATGTGCTACGCTAGCATGGCATACTCTGCAGGCAGCACTTGATCATTCACCTGAAACAGTTTCTACAGAATAGTCAGTGCTGTTGAGAGAAAGGATACATCTTATGAAGACGGAATCGAACACCGCAGACTTTGCACTTGAAACCGATGCTCCATCAGGGCAGGTTGAGTCTTCTGTGTCACGACCACAGCCTGCGAGTGCTCAGGCTGCAGAGCAGACGGAACAACAAGTGATACCAGCTCCCTCCCTCCGCAATGGATCGCAAAGCGTCAGTGAAGCATTGGATGACGATTCTCCAAAGTCGAAGGCACCGAGCTTCAACCTTCTGTCCTCTGTTGACTCGCCTTCTGTAGAAGAAGAAACAGTGGCTCCCTCAGCGCAGACCAACAACGTTGGAGCGTCTGCGGTGATTGCTGAAAACTCGGAAGAAGCTGAAGTTTCGGTAGAGAATGACTTTGGAGCGTCTGCGGTGATCGCTGAAAACTCGGAAGAAGCCGAGGCGTCGGAGGGGGAGTCTACTGCGAAGCCTGCTTTGACAGGGTCCGACTTGCTGAAGGCGAAGGTCGCCTTGGAAGAGCGGATCGTAGACCAGATACATACGATCTTCGACCCTGAAATCCCTGTGGATATCTATGAGCTTGGGCTGATCTATGACATCAAAGTGGCGGATGATTTTGGTGTTGTGGTGCAGATGACTCTGACCTCCCCCGCATGTCCTGTTGCGGGCTCTTTGGTTCTTGAGGTGGAGGATAAAACACTTGCTGTTGAGGATGTTAAGTCGGCTCGTGTCGAGCTTGTTTGGGATCCACCCTGGACTCCTGATATGATGTCTGAAGCCGCACAACTCGAACTGGGATTCTTCTAGGTGGGGAGATCCTTTTGTCCTGGGCTTCTCAGGTACGTCGTGATCTTCCAATACTGGAATAAAGCATGGAGGGGAGATCCTTTTGTCCTGGTCTTCTCAGATATGTCGTGATCTTCCAATACTGGAACAAAGCATGGAG
This sequence comes from Myxococcales bacterium, assembly GCA_027005175.1. GTDB lineage: Bacteria > Myxococcota_C > UBA6777 > UBA6777 > UBA6777 > M3003. The sequence goes on along the minus strand of JALTMC010000517.1, from coordinate 8,449 downwards.
GGGAGATCCTTTTGTCCTGGTCTTCTCGGGTACGTCGTGATTTTCCAATACTGGAACAAAGCATTGAGGGGCAACCTCTCGTCTACCTAGACAGCGGTGCATCGACCCTGCGTCCTCGCCCTGTGGTCGAGGCCATGATGCATTACGAATATACCCATCATTCCAATGTTCATCGGGGTGTTCACACACTCAGCCAGCGTGCCACAGAGTGTTATGAGGCCAGTCGGGAGCGAGTGCGCTCCTGGCTGGGTGCCAAATATGCTCATGAGATTGTCTTTACACATGGCACCACAGAAGCTTTGAACCTCGTTGCACAGGGTTGGGGGCTTCAACACCTTCAGCCTGGTGATGAGATCGTACTCTCTGTGATGGAACACCACGCGAATATCATTCCCTGGCAAAGAGTTGCACAACAGACGGGAGCGCGTCTGCGCTATATCCCTCTTGATCCCGTCACTCAAATCCTCGACCTATCCAAACTTGAACAACTGCTCACATCCCAAACAAAGGTCGTGGCGGTGACACATGTGTCCAATGTATTAGGTACGATTCAACCTCTCCAACTCTTCGTCCAACGAGCCAGAGAGGTTGGGGCGATCTCTGTGGTCGATGGCGCACAATGGGTGCCACACTCACGCGCTGAAGTTCAGAGCATCAACTGCGATTTCTATGCTGTCTCTGCCCACAAGATGTACGGCCCCACAGGTATCGGTGCATTGTATGGAAAGACCGAATACCTGGAGCAAATCGAACCTCTTTTGGTCGGTGGTGGGATGGTCGAAAAGGTCGACTGGGAGAGTGCCTCTTGGGACAGGCTACCAGGTCGGTTGGAGGCCGGAACACCACCCATCGCAGCTGCTGTTGGTTGGGCGGCAGCCATCGATTATCTTGAAACCCTTGAGGCCTCCTATGCGGCAGAACATACAGAGCAGGCCATGGCCGAGCACCAACAAAGACCTCGCTTCCCATCTCCAAAAGTCTCCTATGTGGCAGAACATGCAAAGAAAGTGATGGCCTATGCTGTCGAACAACTCTCTTCTCTCGCGTTCCTTGACGTTTACGCTTCTTCCTCACCTCACCTTGGGGTCATCTCCTTTAATATGCATCAGGTTCACTCCTACGACTTAGGGCAGATCCTTGATATGGAGGGCGTTGCCATTCGAACAGGGCACCATTGTGCCCAGCCGCTGATGCGCTCTCTGAAGGTCGAAGGTACAGCACGAGCCAGCTTTGGGATTTACAATACACTCAAAGAAGTCGATACTTTGATCCAGGCGCTGCACACAGCGAAACAAATGTTGCTGGGATGAATGGCAGAAGGAGTGTGTTTGATGCGAAGACAGATTCGATGGCTCTTATGGATAGGTCTGCTTGTCGGATGTAGCACAACATGGGTGGACTGTAAGGTGGGAGGCGGTCATGGTAGCCAGTGTGATGCGACAAATCGCTGCAATCCAGGATTCACTTGCTTGTCTGGATTTTGTATCAACAAGACAGTAGAGTTTTTATCGAAACAAGAGAGTGGGTTGTCGGAACCACGACCCAACCAAGATGCATCTCAAGCACAAGAGAAGGATGCACCACAAGAGTCTGCCAAGGAAGTACGCCCTCCCTGTCCCTCGAAGTGCAAGCAGGACACAGACTGCCTTCCTTGTGGTGCTGGTGTGATCTGTGTGAAAGGATCTTGTGAGACTGCACCCGTTTGCCCCTCCACTTGTAAGGATGATGCCGCTTGCGGTGTCGCCGATTGCAAAGAACGTCAACAGTGTATTGGTGGCCGCTGTCAACAAGGCACAACAACTTGCCCCTCCACTTGCACTCAAGATTCGGACTGCTCGATATCTGTCTGTGGTGCCAAAACAAAGTGTCTCAAGAAAGTATGTGCCAAAGCTCTTGTCTGTCCCGCTTCTTGTACACAAAGCTTGGAATGTGCCGTGGCTGCTTGCGGTAAAAAAGTAAGATGTGTGAAGAGTGTTTGCCAGGAAATGGTAGGTCGCTGTCCCAAAGTCTGTGCGTCTGATCTGGCCTGCGACACTGCCCTCTGTGGGCAAAAAATCCAATGCCGAGGCGGTATCTGTATCGAGCCCAAAACCAGCAGCACTTGCCCACAAGAGTGTGACATCCACGCCGACTGTGCGATCGCTGCTTGTGGAAAGAGGGTTCGCTGCATCGGTCGAATATGCAAAACCCCTCCCACCGGTTGCCCTGCTCGATGTACCAAAGACTCCGAATGTAACAAAAGTGTCTGCGCTGAATTTCGCTTTTGTATTAAAGGGATTTGCCAGCCTCGTACCGGTGTCTTATGTCCCTCGAAATGCCAGTATGACACCGAATGCATGAGCGTACGCAGTTGCTGTCCTCGCACCAAGTGTCGCAACGGCGTGTGTACCTTTACAGGCTGCCCATGCTCTTGCGTCACCCATGCAGACTGCCAAAAGAAAGGGTGTACACAACGACGGTGTATGCAAGGCGTTTGTATCTAGCCCGGTTAATGCCTTCGGACGACTTGTGCTGCTTTTTTGATGGCGATCTGAGTGCAGATACGAGCTACAATCAGAGGAAAGTCCATAAAGTGAGTGAGGTAGTCGTTGGCACCTATCCGAAAGGCACGCAATTTATCTTTGGTCTCATTTCGCACAGTGAGCATCATCACTGGTAATTGTACATGAGAGTAGTTTGCTCTGATCTTCTCCAAGACGGAGAACCCATCCAAATCAGGCATATGTATATCGAGCAAGACTACATCAGGTAAGCCGGCTTCAATCGACTGCAATGCCTCCATCCCTCCTTCTACTGATGTTACCAAAAAACCATTTCTTTGTAGGCGTCTGCACAGTAACTCCCGATCTTCTTGACGGTCATCTACCAGCAGAACATCGCCTCGCCCTCCACTCTGCAATCCTATCTCGTTCAAGTTCTTACCTCACATCTCCGTTTATACAAAATAATACGTTGTAGCTTTTGTAGCTTTTGTAGCTTTCAATGTAATTGTTACTTTTGTCGTTTTTGTGTCACTGCCCAATACTGCGATCCAATCGATGATGGGAGCATACCGTTCTATCTTCATTTTGTAAAGGGATGTTGTCATGTTTTTCTGTTATGAAAGCTACCTTTTATAGAGTTATCTATAGATGATGATAGAAGAACAAAGAAGTATCTTTGGTTAAACTTTTCAATGCTGCCTCGTCAGACTTTTTCTCTGTCTGTCGGTATATACTAACGGAGGTTAATAATGGAAACATCTGGATTTATCGCAACAATGGAAGCCATACACCGGGAAGGTTTGGAGTATGGTTTATACTATCAGAACTGTACGGATGCTGCGTTACGAGGTCGTCACATCGAGGTGGAAGGGCGAGATCTGTTATCGTTTTCGTCCTGTTCTTATTTGGGATTGGAGCATCATCCGTTACTGGTCAAAGGTGTCGTGGATGCTGTGAAGCGTTTTGGGACACAGTTTTCGGCATCACGTGCGTATGTTTCGATGCCACTTTATGAAGAGCTTGAGCATCTACTTTCCCAGATCTTTGGTGGTCATGCGTTGGTGAGTTCTTCTACTACTTTGGGTCATCAATCATGTTTGACGACATTGGTGACAGAGAAAGACGCGATCGTATTGGACCATCAGGCTCACACCAGCATTCATCTTGCTGCTCGGTTGGCTCAGGCGGGTGGTGCACATGTGGAGGTGATACGACACAACGATTTGGAGCGTGGTTATGAGGCGATCTCACGATTGGCGAAAAAGTATCGTTCTGTCTGGTTTGCCAGCGACGGTGTTTTCAGTATGTATGGTGACCTTGCGCCGATAGGTTTGTTTCAGGAGTTTTTGGATATCGCTCCGAATGTCAGGCTGTATGTTGACGACGCTCATGGCATGAGTTGGGCGGGTCGTCATGGTTGTGGGAGCTTTTTATCGCGAATGCCATTGAGCGATAGAATGATCGTTGCGACATCTCTGAACAAAGCTTTCTCTGCGGGGGGAGGAGTTCTTATTTTTCCGCGTGAAGAAGAAAAAGATCTCATGCGTTTTTGTGGTGGTCCGCAGGTCTTTTCGGGTCCACTGCAACCACCTACCTTGGGAGCTGCGGTAGCCTCTGCCCGGCTCCATCTGTCTCCAGAAATTACTCTGTATCAGGAGCAATTACGTGAGCGTGTTGATCTGATTAACTTCCTGTTGGAAGAAACAGGTCTCCCACTTCTTGTGAAGAATGAGGCTCCGATCTTCTTTGTTCGAATGGGATCTCCGAAGGTCGCTTGTGCGGTGGCACAGCGGATGATGGACGATGGGTTTTTTATTAATCCCTCGATGTATCCTACTGTTCCGATGAAGCGAGCAGGCATTCGATTGTCTGTAAATGTCACACACGAGCTGGATGATATACGTCGGATGATTGATTCTTTGGCACATCATGCCACAGATGTGCTAGGGGCAGAGGGGATCTCTCCTGTTGATCTGGATGAGTTATTTGCGAAGGCTGTGCCTGAGGAAGCCTGGAAGAGTGAGCAGTATCAGGCTCAAGATAACTTGGAAACCGAGGCTACAGGCACTTATACGATTCATGAGAGTAAGGAGTTGAGCGGTGTTTATCAGTCTATGTTGTCAACAAGTCAGTCGGGAACCCTGGCTGCTGCTGGGGGAGGTGCCCCTCGTGTGGAAGAGGCCGAGATGGCATACAACTCCAAACAAGCCTCGCAAGATAAGCTGAGAGCGGCTTCCGAGTACCCAACAAGGGCTCTCAAGCAATCGTCGAAGGGGCTGGCTGAGAAGAGTAAATCTCCGAAGCAAGACGAGGCTGTCCTCTTACGCCATCGTTCTTCCAACGTGAGCAAGGGGAAGTCCAAGCGCAAAGAGGTTCTGCCAAATCGCTCCCGTACATCACCTCGAACGAAGCTGCATGTTCAGCATTTTCACACCATTCAAGAGGTTGACCGGACGGTGTGGGATACGTGCCTCGGCTCTGTGGGGATCTGCAATTGGGAAGCTATGGCGACCTGGGAGAAACTATTCTGCAACCAGGAAAAGCGAGAAAACAACTGGGACTTCGATTATATCTTGGTTATGGATGAGCAGCGCAAACCTGTGGCTGCCACATTTTTTACGCATCTTTTGGTCAAAGACGACATGTTGATGCGACCGGCTGTCTCCCACGAAGTCGAGAGCCGACGAAAAAAAGATCCTTATTTTCTCACATCAACGTGCATGATGATGGGGTGCTTGTGCTCGGAGGGCAATCACTTGTATCTCGATCGCAAAGGCCCCTGGAAGGATGCCTTGCTTAAGCTCCTTGAGGTCGCTTCGCAAGAGTATGAAAAACGTGGAGATGCCATGCTTATGCTGCGCGATCTCCCCAGTGATGATAGCGAAATGGCTGAGTTCCTTTTAACACACGGGTTTTCCAAAGTTCCTATGCTTGACACACACACCTTACATATTACCTGGAAGTCTGATGAGGAGCTGCTTCAGAGTTTTCGCAAAAAACAGCGTTATCAAGTTCGGCATAGTTTGATTAAGCCAGCTCAACTTTTCAAACGCAAACTTTATGGGTTGCGTTCAGGCAATACGAACAAGCTATCAAGAGAAGAGCTTGCTTACTTATATCAACTGTATCGTAATGTTGCTGACAATAAAGTGCGGCTCAATGTTTTTCCTTTACCCAGCAATATTTTGTCCTCTGTGCTTAAAAATCCATCGTGGGAGCTTGTGACATTCTCTCTTCCCGAGGAGCATGGAGGTCCTGGGAAGCAGCCTGTTAGCTTTTACGTTTCTTATATTCATGAAGATCACTATATGCCTTTTTTTTGTGGACTCGACTATGATTATGTCGCTAAGCATGGGGCATACCGACAGATGGTGTATCACATTATGAAGCGTGCGATAGAGCTAGATCTGTCTCATGTTCATTATGGAGTTGATGCCGATTTTATTAAGAGTCGGCTGGGAACTGATGGGCAAAAAAACAGTGCGTATGTTCAAGTTCGCGATCATTTTCAGGGCTCCTTGTTGCGGGATATCGTTGCAAGTGTGGCATTGAGCCGTTCCTAGCCCGCATGATTCACGTTATTCGTCGCGAGGCGACGGAAGGCCTGAGCAGATACAAGGAAGGTGTAGGCCCCCAGACGTAACCTCAACCATCAACACCAAGGCCACCAACGGAAGGCCCGAGCAGATACAAGGAAGGTACAGGAACGTTCTCGCAGGCGGAACATCGTATCATTGAGACGGCAAAACAAGCCTGACGAAGTACCGGTCTGGTGCACCAGATGCCATGGTTTCTGCTTCCATATCGAATCATATCCATCATCGACGCTTGTAACAATCATAGGTTAGGCTCCTCTTCAAACACTGTCTTTTGCATGTGCTCAAAATGCTTTGGTAAGACGCTACCTTTTTTGGCTTGTCCGTTTTGTTCTCCTCCTTTCTCTCCTGACTTGATTTGTTTTTTCCCTCCGGCCTCGACATACTATTTTCAATATTGTATAGTTTCCTTCTAACGAAGAAAGAGACTGTAAGAAGGAATGCATGTGTCTGAGTACAAAATGACACGAAAAATGAGTCAACCTACACAATGGCCTCTGTTCATCATTGAGTGGGTTTTGCCAGAGCGCTTTTTCCCACGGGATGAACGGAAGCGGCTCAGCCAAGCTAAGGTCACAGCACTCTTTGCGCTTGGACTGCTGCTTCCATGTCCTTTTATCTTTGCCACTGACCTCGCTCGTGGAGTGTGGATGATGGCAGGGATTAATCTATGCACTCTGATAGCTCTTCTCTTGGTTCCTTTGTTGCTTCGTTATACAGGCTCAGTCTCTTTGGCAGCCAATATGCTCATCGTGGCTGTTTATTTCTCTCTTGCTTGTTTGGCCTCTGTGGATGGTGGCTTTGGATCTCTGGCCTTGGTCGGTGACATACTCATTCCGATGGTGAGTGTTCTTCTTCTTGGGTATTCTGGGGGATTCCTGTGGACCTCTTTGGTGATGCTTAAGTTTGTTGTCTTTTTCCAGGCCAGTGACATCAGTATGGGGCCTCTTCTTTTGCGAGCAGGTCGCGAGCAACCTTTCGTTGTACTTTTTGCTCTCTTTGGTCTGGCTTTGATGTCGATGTTTCTCTCGTTGTTCTATGAAAAAGTGAGAAGTGATGCGCTTCGTGATTTAGAAAGAACAAACATTCAGTTGGCCAAGCGAAATATCGAACTGGATGTGGCTCGCAAGGAGGCTGACAAGGCCAATCGGGCCAAGAGTGAGTTTGTGGCGAATGTTAGTCATGAGTTTCGCACTCCGCTCAAAGCCATTATCGGGTATAGCGATCTTTTGCAAGATTGCATTGAAGATGACTATGACCAAGAGCTTGTTGTATCGGATCTGCATAAAATACGTCTGGCGGGAGAGCATCTAAATACACTGATCGATGACATCTTGGATCTTTCCAAAATGGAGGCTGGAGCACTCGATCTCTTTCCCGAAGAATTTGCGGTCCATCTGTTGATGGAGAGTGTCTACAACACAGCGATCCCTCTGGCCATGAAGAATCACAATCTGTTGACTTGGGATAAAGGCTCCAGGTTGGATTCGATGACCACTGATATCACAAGAGTTCGACAGATCTTGCTCAATCTTGTCTCTAACGCTTGCAAGTTTACACGCCGTGGAGATGTGTACCTGCGGTGTCTTTCGTTTCAACGCGACGAGAGAAGATGGTTTCGGTTTGAAGTGCAAGATACAGGGATTGGTGTCTCTCCCGAACAGAGGGAGAAATTATTTCAACGATTTTCTCAGGGGGATAGCTCTACAACCAAGCGATATGGTGGTACAGGAATTGGATTGGCTCTCAGCAAGAGGCTTTGTGAATTGATGGGAGGGACGATCTCTTTGGAAAGTCATGTTGGGGAGGGCACGACCTTTGTGGTAGAGTTGCCCGCTGTACTGCCCCTTTTGGATAAAGGGCTGGAGGACTGGTATCGAATGGCTGGTGCTGAAACGTCTCCTCACGATTCGGTCGCCGTCTCCTTGTTGGATGAAGTTGAGCCTTATCTTGCACAGGAGGATAGGAGCGATCTCTCCGGTGATACTGTGGATGGCTGATCTGATAAGAGCACAACGATGAGCAAAAAGAAAGAGAATGAAGAGAAGGACAAAGAGCCTTCGCCCTCCGCAGAGCAAGCCTCTGAGAGTGAGCAGAGTCAAGACTCACGTCCCTTTCTCGAAGAGGCATCGGGTCTTTCGACTTCGCGTGTGGGACGATTCCTAAAGACGGGGTGGGCTGCTCGCCATGCTGTGCCTGTGGCTTTTAAAAGAGCCGTCGAACTCATGACTGTTGAGAAAGAAGACAGAGGGAAAGTGGCAGAAAAGCTTCTTCAAGAACAAGAGGCTGTGGCAGAAGAGCTGTTTCGAACTTTGGGCAATCTGAAGGGGGTGGTTCAAAAATTCGGTCAGTTGGCGTCTTATCTTGAGG
>JALTMC010000516.1 GCA_027005175.1 Myxococcales bacterium | reverse complement strand
TTCAGAGCGAACACATGGGTTCATCCCTACATGGCGAGAATCGTTCCGGTTCTGGGTAGGGGAAGACACGCGGGTCTGCCCAAAAGTGTTGCATGGTTTCTCTCTGGCTGGTCGCACCATCTGAATGAACGAACCCAGGTCAAGTCTGAGAGGGCTTGGTTCTACCTATGAGTTTACGCAGGTTCAGAGTGGGGATAATACCCTCTGAGGAAGAAAAATCCGACTGGAGTGGGCTCAATCCTTTGTTTTTCCCAGAAGGGCAAGTTGTTTGGAGTGCGCCTGTTCGCGTACTTCCCACCCTCAGAGTGGGACTTTATAGGCCGTGAATCAATGTAGTCTGATACTGTTTATTGCATAGGAATGATTGAGAAGATCCCCAAGACCTTCAACGATCTTGCACAGGCAAAAAACATTTGGATACAGCATTTTGGGTTTTATTCACAGCCTGTTTAGCCCTACACAAAACCCGCATAAACTTGAAAGGAGGCAATTCATCGTACTACCGGGATTTGCGAGCCGTAGCAAAACGTTTATGAATCATCGGGGCTACGATTCTTTGGACACTTTTCCAAGGAGTGGAAGTAGAAGGGATTCGTAAACAAACAGCTTGACACTCCAGAAGAGAAAGGTTGGGAAAAGCCAGAGGGGTGCAGTGACAAGCAAGACTGAGCCTATCACATAGCCCCACATGGGGGAGAGCGAGATCGAGGCATTGTCTGTAGTCCGTTCTGACGGGGGAAACACTCGATCGAGGATGCCCTGCCCTAAGAACCGTGTCAATCCGATACAAAAGTCCGCAGTGAGCAAGATGGGAAAGAGGAGAAGAGACAACCAGGAAACCACAGTGATACGAACAACAACAGAAGGCTGCCACTCCACTCCAAGAAGATCTTCCAGAAAATAAAGAGTGGTATTAATCACCAGCGACCAAAAGAAAAACACCACAAAGATCGGCAGCCATAGAGGAGCGGTCATAATCAGATGAAAGCGCAGTCGAACAGGTCGATGCATTAAGAACCACCCGACCAGACCTGCACCCAACGCGATCAAGCTCCATGTTGTACCCACCGACTGCATTTGGAAGGTTTTGCGATCAACAAGCACCATAATACGCGGTGCCACCCTATAAAAATTGAGATACAAGCCCAAAAAAGTAATCGCAGAATAAGCAGCCATAGAGAGAGCCAGGCCGATATGATTGCGCCAACGACGGAGAGAGAGAAGACTGACCCCCATCGCAAGAACAGAGGGGCCTGCCCAGATCCCATAGAAGGGAAACTTCCATTGGGGGACAGTGGTCATGGCCAGCCAACCGACTTTTTGAAACCGGTAGATATCAACTCCTAACCACACCAACCCCAACAACAAAAGTTGCCCACCCAAGATCATCTGAAACGTTTGCCACAACCGTGTTCGCTCGATTTGATAGAAGAGAAACAGCCCAAACACAGCCAACCACGGACCTAGCGCAGCACAAGCTCCCACAGGGGTCCACAGCGCAGCATACCCTGACCACTTGACCACAGGAGGAACAAAGAGAGGCAAGACAAGGCCAAAGGTCAGCGCGAAAAATGTCGCAACAACACCAAGAATGCCGAGAAAAAGATAGAGGATCGTACCGCGAGAAGAAGGCATAGAGGTTCCTTGTATCAATCAACAACAGATCGCTACACTCTGGATGGTCACGACATGGCTCAATGTGAGTCATGTATCCGGAAGGTAGCAGCCCAGAAGAGACGCTCCCCCCACGAATGGCCGCTCCATTCCAAGCAGCACTCAAGCTCTACCTTGATCTCCAAGATCTGTCAACTCAAGACCAGACTTGCGATTTCACTTCCCAACCCATCGCTGAAGCCAAGAAGTTTAAAGCTGTAGCAAAATGTCCAGCCATGATTAAAGGTCGGAGAAATATAACGAGATGATATTTTTATCCATGTTTCAGGCATGTAGCAAAATGTTCAGCCATATCCAAGCCAAGGAGTTTCAAGCTGTAGCAAAATGTCCAAGCATATCCGGGCATATCCAGGCATATCCGGGCATATTAAGGTTAGGACGTTAGAATCAGCACTTCACGAAGCTCTTCATAGCCCAAGTTGAGCAAGCGAGTACGATCGTGGGCTGTAGAATCATGCCGATGTTTATCAGGATGGGAGTTGTGTAGGGCTTTGTGCCAAGACTTCTGCAGCTCTGTCATCGAACAAGGCCACTCCAGAGTGGCATACATCAAGAAAAACTGAGCCGCCTCCGACAACTCAGAAGAGCCCTTCTTTCGATGTGTATCACCACAGTCATCATCATCCAAACCACCCCACGAATACGTACGACGATGGCTATAACCACTGTTACTACGGGAGTTACCGTTGGAGTTAGCATGGGAGTTTTGTTGTGAAGTTCCTTGGGTGAAAGGATCTTCGTACCAATCGTCTTCGATTTCGTCTTCGTCGGCCCAAAGTTCTTCATCTTCTTGTTCGTATTCAATGTAGTAGCCACACTCTTCGGCTTGACGAAGGAAGACTTCTCGGACATGCTCAGGAGTGCTCCGTCGCCTTCCCAGCCGCAGTTGGATATCACACCCTTCCAAGAAGGTGAGGGACTCCATCAATAAGAGCAGTGTCTGGCAAGCTTCTTCTCCATCCTCTGAAGCCAGCAACTCAATGAGATCGATGTCAGCTTCAAACGAAGGGAAAGGTATGTGTTTGCTTGGCTCATCAAGCCATACGAGATCCGCCAATCCCCACTCATGAAGTTCGTATGCCTGCCCAAAAACCTCTTCGTAAGCATCCTGTGAAGGCCCGGCGAGTTCTTTGGCTGATGCAGTAAGAGAACTCCAGCTTGCGGGCCAGAGGAGTCGATCTTCTAGCTCAGAAAAACAAACCAACTCATTCATGGCATCTGTTCGGACACGAAGTCTCAGTTTTCGAATCATCAATTAGTCCCCTGATGAACGAGGCAACAAATTGGCAGCAAACAATCGATTTAAATCTGTCTCAATTCCACGCTCGTAATTTTTAGCTCGCGTTTGCAGCCAAAGTGCCAGAGCACAAAGGTTTGTCCGAGCGTCTTCTTGTTGGGTGCTATTCTTTTCCACAACATGCCCTGACGACAACCGCATTCGAAGTCGCGCAGCACCTGTATCTGGAAACCAGCGAACATTGATATCATCGCGAGTCATCGACAGTCGGTGAAGTGTTCGCTCTATCTTTTCAAGTGCCTCTTCCTCGGTCATCTCTCCATCATAGAGATTGGGCTTTGTATCAGCATAGAGATCGGCCTGTGCAGGTAAAAGCTTTGCGCCCTCCGAGTAAAAAGCCTCCCCAAAGGTCTCGATCCGACGCTCAATATTGCGAACCAGATCACTCAACCAGATGACCAAACAAGCGAGATTTTTGGCCTGTGTGGGTTGCGAGTCACAGCTTCGAGAAATAGGGATATCCTGAAAGGTAAATGAGAGAGCAATTCCATGCCTGGAGTCTCCTACCCGACCAATGGTCACAGCACCTGCGTCTAATCCCAGCCGTTTTTCAAGACGCCGCAGTTTTGCCTTCCCCTCCGCTCGTGTCATCTCACCACGGTATAGGTTCGTCATAAAACTTCCCCTTTTTACCCAACCTCACCAAAGAGTGAGTCTATTCTTTACCAAAAAGCGAGTCTATTATTCTTATATCATTGGTATAACAAAACACCTCGATGTTGCCAACCAAAACCTTCCACAATCACCAAAAAGTCAATGGACTCCCCCTTCTTTCAAGTGCTGCAAGATCAGATTCATCTAGGGCCTCGCTAGCCGGAAACCCCTGACTTCAGTCGGGGGAGGAGGCAAGAAAAGGTTGACAGAAAGGTCGGTTGGACGTTACCGTTACCATGTGAACGTGATAAGTGTTGTACACGGTCGGAGCTGTGTGTATTAGACAGCATACCATATGGTGTGGTGTCCAAAGTACTGCAAGGCTATTCTTACTGGTGATGTGGCAAGCAGGGTCTCTGTCTTGCTTGCTCACATTTGCAAACAAAGAGAGTGGCCCGTATTGGCTTTGGAGATTCAGCCGGACCACATCCACCTGTTTCTCTCGCTCCCTCCCGCAACTTCTATCGCTTCTGCTATCAAGATTTTGAAGGGCACTACGGCCCGAAA
>JALTMC010000515.1 GCA_027005175.1 Myxococcales bacterium | reverse complement strand
ACATTTGCGAGTGATAATTATTCGGGTGTTTGTTTGGAGGTGATGGCCTCGTTGCAGGAGGCCAACCAGGGCCATGTCTCCGGGTATGGTCATGACCCCTACACCACACAGGCACGTAAATTATTCACCCATGAGTTTGGTGAAGGAACGACAGTACACTTTGTTTACAATGGTACAGCCGCCAATGTTTTATCCCTTCGTGCGCTAACTCGAAGCTATCATTCGATCCTATGTTCTGAGTTTTCCCATATCTATATTCATGAAACGGGAGCGACCCAGTTCCACACAGGTTGCAAGGTCATGGCCTTGCCTAGCCCGGATGGAAAGTTATCTTTAGAACAGGTAAAACAAGCTGTTGAGCGGGAAGCCTATTGGGGTCATCATGCCACCCGCCCTAGGGTTGTCTCCATCACACAGCCCACGGAGTTGGGTGTCTTATACCAACCCGAAGAGATCCAGGCCCTGGCAGAGTATTGTCACGAGAATGATCTCTACTTGCACATGGATGGTTGCCGAATCTTTAATGCAGCTATCGCACTGAAGCTATCGTTTCGTGAATTTACCCGAGATGTTGGGGTAGACGTCCTGTCATTTGGTGGAACAAAAAATGGGATGATGTTTGGAGAAGCCGTTGTCTTTTTCCATGAAAAGTTGACTAAAGATTTCGAATACCTGCATAAAGAGAGCCTACAACTCGCATCCAAGATGCGCTTTATTGCAGCCCAGTACATCCCGATGTTACGCGACAAGATCTGGCATAAAAACGCCACACAAGCCAACACGATGGCTGCGATGTTAGCAAAGGGATTGCAAGATATTCCAGGTATAACATTGTCATTCCCTGTCCAAACCAATCAGATCTTTGCCACGATGACTGCACCGATGACTGAGCGAATGCAAGACAGCTTCCCTTTTTACACATGGAATGACAGAACCAACGAGGTCCGTCTCGTCGCCTCCTTCGACAACACAGAACAAGATGTCCAGGAGTTCCTGACGCTGGCTCAAGAAGCGTGCTCACCTGCGCTTGATGAATAGAAAGAACAGGAAGAATAACACACAGGTACTAAAAAGAAGACTTGTTGAGTTGGCCTGGTTACACTGACTGCATCCAGAAACCTGGTAAGATATGTCTGTATCCTCTTCCCGTTGCTGTGACGGTTCCTCAGGAATACTCTTTTCTTGACTTATCTTCTTTTCCGGAGCCTTTTCTGGGATCGTATCGATGGTCGCGTTCCCCCCATCGCTTTGCCCTTCCTCCACTCTCTCGTAGAGGAACTGAGGCTCTGCAACAGCAGGATATTCGACATTGAGCCCACACCTCTTAGGTATTTTCACAATCCCAGAACGTTTGCTATGGTTCCCCGATAAGTCGGAAGCTATCATAAAGTAACCTGATGGATTCTCCGGGATCTTGTACCCTGCCTCATCAGAACGACCATCGCAATCCTCTGCACCACTTACTCTTCGTGTAGCAAACCTCTCTCCCCCCCGTCGACTAAGTGTTGTATAAACGGGCTTCTTTGGATGATTGACAGCATACATTGTATAACGTAGCAATATTGGAGAATCTTTGTCTTTGGCTTTAAACCACTCTATCAAAAATGGTAAATAATGAAATCGACCACAGTCAGCGGGTCCGGAGCGGCGATGCCCTCCAAGGTAAAGGGCCCGGAATCCACGAAAGTCAGGTGGTGTAGTATCCTTTTTATTCCCTGTTGTGAATGTTGAACTCACATGATAGGAGTCCGTAGCACACAGTTTTTCTGGATCAGGTTTGTCACAATTGACTTTGAGAAACCTGGTCAACAACTCATATTTTGTATGTGGTTGTAGAAGCTTCACAGGCTTAACAGTTATCATATACCCGGCTTCTGAATCAAGCTTAAAGTCTGCCTGAGCCATAGAAGTTACCATGATAGGTACTTTCTTTCCTTTAGCATCTCTCAAAAGAATATCTTTCAAAAAACGCATTGGGTACCCCTCCCCGACCTTATACTGTATCCACATTTCAGTCGTTATGGGAACATCCTTAGCACCTTTTGCTGGGGAAAAAAATCTGACAGGATCAAAATATCTTGGAACACAAGGAAAGGATAGAGAAGGGACGAAATATACCATCACAAAAACTGTCAAGTAACAATATCGTTTAATCAAGGAAGCCATAATTCTCTCCTGATAGAATCAGTCTCGTGACGAAAAAAAATGAGAAACGATCGATCTATCGACATGTAGCACCCACACATACGGGCTTACTCGCTGGACAATGAGTATTCAACCAACACTCTCTGCATGTGCCACTCCAGCAATAAGGAGTGGCCTGAGGACACTCACTATTTGTAGAACATGCTTTACAAGGCCAGTTTGTTGTTCCTTGTGCAACTTGACACATAAGGCCTGCGATGGCCTGAAAGTCATTTCCCCCTTTAAAGTCAGTCCGAAAGGTCCCATCTGCAATGGGTATAAAAACAAGTTTACCATTCTTAACCCAAAGACCTTTCACTGCCGAGATCTCTTTATCTTCATACAGTGATATTCCTCGTACCACATCTTTACTATCACCAAAAGGTAGGTACCTTGATGAAAAGATATATTGAGAGAATGAATTAGGAGACAAAGGATACAAGGCTGGAGGAGACTGATAGTCAATATAACCAAGTCGGGAAGTCAGACCTTCATAGAAAAGAGTTTGTGTATAGGATATCTTTTCCTTCATTACAAGAAAAAGGTGCCCTGCGCTTACATGTCCATACAAACTTCCATCACTGGACTTACGTGTCCTATGAAAGATTAAAGCGGGCTTCGCATCTGCTTTTGGACGTTTGGCTTCCTCAAAATCATTAATGTGCTCCCACTGCAAGGTTGTTCCATTCAAGCAGTAAAGAAAGACCTTCTTGTCTGTTGCAACGACAGAAGCACAAGTTTTTCCTCCTTGAAAGGAAAGATCCGGCCAGTTTGTCACAGCAGGCTCAAAATTTGCGACTCTATCTCCAGCACTGTTGCTCCCCAATCCCTTGTCGTATGAAACGGGACTACTTTGAAGTTTCCATGTAGAGTTTGATGAATTGAGCGTGGCCCATCGAACCTTGCGATTTTTATCAAGAAAATATAATGCCAATACTACAGACTTATTACCGAATTGTTGCAAGGTTGAAGAAACACGAGTCCATGCCAGCTCAACTCCGCCACCTAAGGAGTATACATCATTCGTCAGATGTACGGGTGAAGCCCAGGTAATGCTACCTGTTGAACTATTAATTGTACCCTTCTGAGTGTAAATGCTTGTTGTTGTTCCATCGATTACTTTGTAAGAAATGATGATTTCATCATTATTCCACCCGGAAACACCAGCTTCTCCTGGTAAGCCTGACCATACAGCCGAAAGACGATCGATTTGAGCATGGTAAGACGTGGATACAACTTCTGACGAGAACCAGTATAAACAATCATTCCTATCGAGGCTATCTGCCATATATCTGCATGCTCCGTAAGCTCCACCTCCATTTTTGACCAGGTAGGTGATAGCCTGTCTATATCGAAGTCTTGTTGCTCCAGATTGACGAAGATAAAAAGAGTACATTCGTGTACCAGCACGTATTATTTTTGGTGGAGACGAGTAAACGGCTGTATCCAACTCCTGCAACTGATTCCCTTCTTGTAGAGGATCATAATTAGGTGGGACACGGGGATCAGAGGAACACGAATTCCATGTAAGAGGAGCACGAATATTATTTCCATTGGTAGCCCCATCTCGGTTCCAATCGACCGGTACAGTAGGCGGTAAGTTACTATAATTTCCTAATGTATAATAAAAGGGGTCTGACTGCAAATATGTAGGATCAACGCCTGGAACAAGAAAGACAGGAAAGGGAGGCCCAACAAGGAGCCAAAACATTTGAATACCATTTCCATTTGATTCATTCACTTGTGTCGGATTTAAAGTCGAAGAATTATCCCGTGAAAAGCCTATATCACCTCTGTACATAAAACTGTAATTCATTATGCTTATAGGCTTCCAGAAAAAGAAGTTCGTGCTTGAAAAAATTAGAAAAAACAGTACATTGTTTCTTTTTGTTAAACTAATCCTTCGAAATGAAGGGGGGAAACAATGTACTTTAGAATAAGACTTCAAAA
>JALTMC010000514.1 GCA_027005175.1 Myxococcales bacterium | reverse complement strand
ATCGCCACCCATGCCTTTTCCGCCACCCATGCCTTTTCCGCCACCCATGCCTTTTCCGCCGCCCATACCTTTTCCGCCGCCCATACCTTTTCCGCCGCCCATGCCTTTTCCGCCGCCCATACCTTTTCCGCCGCCCATACCTTTTCCGCCGCCCATACCTTTTCCGCCGCCCATACCTTTTCCGCCGCCCATGCCTTTTCCGCCGCCCATGCCTTTTCCGCCGCCCATACCTTTTCCGCCGCCCATACCTTTTCCGCCACCCATGCCACAATCACCTTTGTCTCCACCCATTGGGGGCTTATGCTCGCCTCTGTCTCCACCCATTGGGGGCTTACGGTCACCTCTGTCTCCGCCCATTGGGGGCTTATGCTCGCCCATCTCGCCTTTTTTTCCATGGCCTCCCATCATCCCTTTTCCTGAGGGGATGGGACATCTCCTACGAGTTTGGCTCTGTTGTTTTCCCTGTTTTCCCTGTTTTCCCTGTTTTCCCTGTTTTCCCTGTTTTCCCTGTTTTCCAAGCTCTCCACCGAGTTGGTTCGCAGAGCCAGCTAAGTCGTCGAGATCGGGTGTGCAAGCTACAAGCATCACCCCACCGAATACACAGGACATCAATAACGCAGTTTTTTTGATCCAAGATTTCATTGTTTATCTCCCTAGCAGAGTTTAGTTCGACAAAGCAGACAATATTGAGTACTCAATATGTACACAACAACGCAGCTTCCACTTACACAGTGTGGAAGGCGTGTCTTATTTTTCAAAAAACCTTCAACTTTCTTACAACATCTTGATAACAATAGGATAAAATCTTCCGTGTGGAAGGTTATCCTCCAAAGAAGTTCTTCTTTGTCGTTCCCTTTGGGTTTCAACCTCATGAATTAAGTTCACAAACATCCCAAAGAAGTGTTAGTCTATAAGCTCGTTGTTCCAACAACCTTTACAGCTTTCTTGTTGGCCCGCGAACCCTACGATATATTAAATTGTCGGCATCATTCAAACGTCCTTAACACTGCTCTTACTTGTATGGGAGTAATACACTTGCATTTGATTGGCCTACACATTGACATGCCCGCCGGACGAAAGTTCAGCTTTGTGAAGAGAAGTACACCTCCGGTGCACTGGGTCTATTCGCCCTTGGGCGAACTGTATTTTTGAGTGCTCCTTCAGGAGTACTTTGAGCCGTCAGAGCTGGACTTTCGTCCGGCGGAAAATAGAGTGGCGTGCCGTATCCTATCAACCAAAGTGTCAAACACGAATCCCCCACATCGGAACAGTCCCAGATTATCTATATGTAAATATTGTTGAGTTGTCGATCCTAACCTTATCTGAAATGACTTCGCGTTAGTCTACAACCTTATCTGAAATGACTTCGCATTCCATTAATTTCCGCGTTCAAGAAAGATCGGCCACCCGCTCAAGTGCAGCATCCACGACCCCACAAAGAAGACAACAAAAAGAACCTCCGACAAGAGAGCTTCTCTCGCCTCACAGCTTGCTATTTTTCAGCATCGATGTATTCGAGTGAATGTACTTTTGTTTCACCCCCTCAGTGGAGGCTCATGGATTGAAACCACGCAGCGATGCGAGGGATAGCGACATCAGGATCGTTCGATCCAGCGGCAACATCCATCACAAAGTCAAAAACTTTGTCTTCCTCAAAGGGCATAAAGTGGACATGGTTCCACTCTAAAAAAGCAATGGCGGCGGCCAATCCAGTTCGTTTGTTACCATCGTTAAAGGTATGGTTTTTGATGATATAAAACATGTAGGCGCCTGCCTGGTGAAAGATGTCGGGAAACAGAGGTTGACCAAAGAATTCATTGGTGTGAATCCGCTCGACAAATCCAAGAGTTTGACCTTCACGAAGATTATTTTGGGCCAGTCTTGCTCCGCCTGCCATGTTGATGGAGAGATGGTTGATGGTTACAAGCATACGTTTCGTCACAAATCGAATTGTTTTCATTGTCCCAACCTCAAGTACAAGTTGAGATTCTGCTGGATGTGATATTCTGTAATTTTAAGCATCGCGATCTCCCGATCATCCAACCAGATGCCTTTACAAGTAGGACAGACATCCATAACATGACCACCCAAGTCGCGTTTTTCCATGATGGATTGATCCGCAGGACACTTCATTTGGCGTGAGACTTCGGAAGCCTCGAAAGTATCGATTTCATTTTCCTCAAGCTGTACGGAGAGAAATAGCTGAATCATCTCAACAATGGATTCGAGTTCACCCTGGTCAAAGTAGATACCGTTACATTGTGGGCATCGATCAACCTCCTCACCTTGAAGTTCGACCTCAACCAATGAGACATCATCACAAACAGGACATTTTCGCATCAATCTCAACCCTTCTACAGTGGCTTATACATCAACTTCTATAACACGAATCAGGCGAACTCCCACTCTTCACTCGCACGATCTTCTTATTGCCAAGAAGCGAAGAAGCGTGGTAACTACAAGAGCTAGCAGAAGCTAATTCTCACATACAATCATGATCTCCCCGTCGAACCAAGGAGTCTCTTTTATGGTCCAGGCAACTCCCTCTCGCAAGTCTACCATTCAAACATCAAGCATGTCATCCTTTACTCCTCGTGTTGAAACGGTCAAGGCCAATGACCCTGCAACCATCGTCATCTTTGGTGCGAGCGGAGACTTGAGCCGACGCAAGTTGATCCCGGCATTGTACCAATTGCACAAAGCCGGATTCCTACCGGAACGATTTGCCATCGTCGGGTTTTCCAGAACTCCCATGTCTGACCAAAAATTCCGTGAGATCATGCTAGAGGCATTGCAAGAGCAAGTTGGTTTCGATGTAGATCTCTCGAATCACCCGCTCATTCGATCGCTTCATTATGTAGCAGGAGATAGCCAAAAAGGCGAGTCCTTTGCTACGCTAGAGAAGCGATTAAAAGAGTTGGAGCAGACCTACCAACTTCCAGGCCATCGACTGTATTATCTATCCGTAGCTCCCAGGCTGTTCACTCCTATTATTCAGCACCTTTCGCAAGCAAAGATGTTGCGAGAGAAGTCTGACAAACTCTGGTCCAGAGTCATTATTGAGAAGCCGTTTGGACGCGATCTCGCAAGCGCACTGGAACTCAATCGCAGCATCACCGCGCTCCTTGACGAGAGTCAGATCTATCGAATCGACCACTATCTTGGCAAAGAAACAGTACAAAACATCCTGGCCTTCCGATTTGGAAATGCGATCTTCGAGCCTTTGTTTAATCACAAGTACATTGACCACATTCAGATCACAGTGTCGGAGTCGCTGGGAATGGAAGGAAAGAGAGGTCATTATTACGACACCGCAGGTGCCTTGCGCGATATGGTTCAAAATCATTTAATGCAGTTATTGTGTCTCATTGCCATGGAAGCACCCAGTGGCATTGAAGCCAACGCTATCCGCGATGAGAAAGTCAAGGTGCTCCGCTCCTTGGTCCCGATGAGCCCCGAAGACGTCGCAAAAAACACGGTGCGAGCCCAGTATACCAAAGGTTCCAATGAGTCTGAGACAGCCCGTGGCTACCTGGATGAAGACGGTGTCGCGCCCGACAGCCAAACCGAGTCCTATGTAGCAATGCGCCTCTCCATCGACAACTGGCGTTGGGCTGGCGTACCCTTCCTGCTTCGAACAGGCAAACGACTTCAAAAACGTGTGAGCGAAATCGCGGTCTTCTTCAAACAACCCCCACTGCAATTTTTTCGCCAGGACAGCCACCCCGACCAGTGCCTCATCACAGAGCCCCCCAAAGCCAATCGACTGCTTTTTCGCATCCAGCCCGTAGAGGGAATCAGCCTGACATTCGCCAGTAAGCGACCCGGAATGCAAATCGATCTGGAAGAAGTAAAGATGGACTTCTTCTACTCCAGTACCTTTGACGAACGCTCTCCCGAAGCTTATGAGCGACTGCTATTGGATGCTTGGCGTGGCGATGCCTCTCTCTTTACACGATCGGATGAAGTCGAGTCTGCATGGCGCTTTATTTCTTCCATTCACGAGGGATGGGCCAAGAGCAATGCACCCATGGCAACCTATCCAGCCTTTTCCGATGGACCTACCGCTGCCGACGAACTCACCCCTGTAGCTCCAGGTGGCTGGCGTACCCGTTGGCACACAATTGCCAAAATGTAACGTCGATG
>JALTMC010000513.1 GCA_027005175.1 Myxococcales bacterium | reverse complement strand
CGCTTGGTTGCCATCTCTGTGCGATAATTAATCCACGAATGATCAGAGAGTGGGTCGTCTTCCGTGCCGTGTTTCAGGGATTCTTCAGGTCCGCGTCCCATCAACTGTTGGGCCCGAGGACAGTTTTGCCATTCTGGAATGGTGTCGAGATCCAAAAAAACTTCATTCCAATACAAACGGCTGACAGGAGCATAGGGACTTGGAATACACGGATTATCGAGGAAGGATGCGAGCAGAGGAAGTGTTCCCACAACATCACCACCTTGTGATGCCACCCATCTTGTGATGTCTTCCAGATCCCCCAAATCGCCCAGGCTCGATCGTCCATCGCGATGCAGAGAGTAGAGGGGTGCAAAGATCCCCCAACGGCGTTTCTTCTTTTTTTTTGTGTGGGGTTCTGTCTTGTCCGAGTCGGTTGGACGATAAGCCATGGTTGGAGCGATGGCGACAGTTGCACGATAACGTCGGCCGCCGAGGTGAAAGCGAAACTCTCCGTATCCTGTGGGTAATGGCTCAGAGAATATAAGCTTTCTCAATACATAGGTCTTGTCCTTGACTTGACCTGTGGTTACAAGTGGAAGGTCGCTGCATGTACCTTTCCCACGGATCGTAAAGCCATCTTCACAGAGCATCTCCCAACGAAAACTTCGAAAGTTGGCAGACTCTGGTAAGCGAACCATAAGAGAGCCTGTGCCATCCCATAAAACCTGGAAAGGTTCGAGAACCTGACGCCAAGTGGTGTCATGGTGCTTTTCGATGAGTGCCTCGGCCTCTTCAGGGCTGGAAATAGGAACGCCCAAGGCTTGTAGGACTTTCAGTAAGGCTTCCTCACTCGCGACCTGGAGCTGACCCTCGTTATCTTGGTAATGTAGCTCTACACCCGAAAGTTCTGCTAATTCTTGCAAGGGATCTTGCCTATGCATCTTCGCCATCCTGCTTTTCTCTATCGCCAGCGTAACTTGCCGAGGCTGATATGCCAGGATTCCCCCTTGTCGTCAAGGCTTTCCAGCGGTTCTCTTTGGCTACTTGTACCAAAAACAAGAATGGTTATGCTATAGCACGAGCCTGTGTTGCGTTCTTGGAGTGCTCGTGTCGTTGGATAACGTTTCTCTCGCCATAAGATCCTTCTTTTGTATTCTTTCAGAGACACAAACACGAAGACTCTTTACGAAGCCATGAACACGAAGACTTTCTAAGGTGTAATGCAATGGATCGAAAAAAAACTCTGGTACTGGTTGTTGTTTTTGGGTTGTCGGTGTCGAGTACATTGGTGTTTTGGAAGTATGGTCGTGCCCTCTGGGTTCCTGTGATGCAGGCCAACGCAGGCCAACGAACCGTGCGTTCGGTGATTCGACTCTTTGGTCCCAAAGCGGAGTTTCGATTAAAGCCTTATTTTCGTAAGGCAGGAGTACCTTATCCACCTGCACGAGTTGTACTGCTGGGTCTTAAGGCAGAGAAACAACTGGAGCTTTGGGCCAAAGGCCCTCGCGGAAGATTTCGCTATATCCGCTCTTATCGTATTCGGGCAGCCAGCGGTGTGGCTGGGCCCAAACTGCGTGAAGGTGACAGGCAAGTACCGGAAGGTTTTTACAAACTCATCTGGCTTCATCCAAACAGTAGCTATCATCTGTCGATTAAGATTAATTATCCCAACCCGTTTGATTGGAAGAATGCAAGGCGTGAAAAACGTCGTCATCCGGGCTCCAATATCTTTATTCATGGTCGCGCTGTTTCGATTGGTTGTCTGGCTATGGGAGATCGTGCTATTGAAGAGTTGTTTGTGATGATGGGGCGTCTTGGGGTGCGTCGTGGACGCATTGTGATTGCTCCCAAAGACCCGAGAATTCATCAACTCCAACCACCACCCCACTCCAAACCATGGGTTCGCGGCTTGTATCGTCGTATCACTCGTGCGTTTGGTAAGTTTCGGAAGAAAAAACATGCCCCGAGTAGAAGAAGAAAAACAAGAGAATAGTGCTGCTTCCGAGCGCAGTGAGATTGCAGTGACGAGTGAACCAGAGACAAAACCCGTGACGTGGAAGAGGCGTCTCTTGTCGTGGTCCTGGCAACTGATTGTGATCCTCCTTCTTTATATCGTTGTCATCTCTTGGATGACAAGCTCCTTGTTGGCCTACGGTAAGACAGCCCCACATTTTGCTCTCAAGGATCTCAAAGGAAAAACCCATTCTTTACAACAGTACCGTGGAAAACAGATCGTGTTGCATTTTTGGGCAACATGGTGTGGTGTTTGCAAAACAAATATGCCAGTGCTGAAGTGGATGGCTTCCGCCTACCAAAAAGACCCCGTTCTTCTGTCTGTTGTTCAGGACAGTCACAACCTTAAAAAAATTCGTGAAATTCAAAGAGCGAAGGGGATCTCTTACCCCATCTTATTGGCAACAAGAGCCATGCTTAAAAGCTATCGAGTTTCTCAATTTCCCACCACTTACTTCATCGATAAACACGGTCGAGTCTTTTCCAAAGATGTTGGATTTATTACACCCTTTGGCTTCTGGTGGCGCTCTTGGATCAGCAGTATTAAAACTTGGCTTGGGAAGTAATGCTTTTCTTCTCGCTACAAGCCAAGCTCAAAAGCAGTCAAGTGTTGCGGTTTTGTGATACAGTGACAAACGAGTTGTTGTGCCTGTGCCGAGATCTACAAGTGAAAAGGGATCTTTCGCCAACGACCCTCACCCCATCCGGACTTTGTCCTGTAGATTCTGCCGGACCCGCGATCGGGAGGGGATTCCCACGCCCACAACATAAGAGGTTTTTTTTCTGATGAAGAAGTTCGTATGGACGTGTTTGCTCCTGCTTGTTGGGCTTTTGAGCGCAATGTCTTGTGGTGGAGACCCATGTCGGGAACTGGCGAAACGATGCGGTAAATGTCCGGGAATACAACAACCAGGATGTCAGGCGGTTGTGGAGAAAGGCTCTGTTTCTCAATGCAAAGAATCCCTAGAGGTTCTCAACAAAACGAAACAGTGTCAGTGACGTTGGGCCAAACTCTGAGATTAAAGTTTGAATAGGGATGGTATGGTCAACGACCTTCACCCCTACAGGACTGCCTACGGCTTCACCCCTACAGGGCTGCCTGCGCAGTCACGCTTCGCTTTCGCTGTAGATTCTGCCGGGTCCGCGAGCGGGAGAGGGTTTTCACGCCCACAACATAAGAGGGTTTTTTCTGATGACAAATACAACTTCTTCAGCTTCATTGGATGCGATCTTTTCACGGCGTTTGCATTGCTTTCTGTGGAGCCTCCTTCTTGGTTTACTCGTTTTGATGACTCTGGCTGGAGGTTGCTCTACTCAACCTTCCAATCAAAACAGCAATGCGAACAGCAATGCGAACAGCAATCAAAACAGCAACGCGAACAGCAACGCGAACAGCAATGCGAACAGCAATCAAAACAGCAACGCGAATCAGCCACCTGCTTGTACGATGCCAAAGGTCCCGAAGATTGTGGCTGATACAAAGGTGAATAAGTTTGCATTAACGATGTTTCACTACAACATTGAGTATGTTGTTGGTGGGTTGGATAAGTCGAAGAGGTATAAGAGTTTTTGTGGCCCGCAGTGTGAGGGGTGGGGCAACGACAGGGTGGAAGACTGGATTGTGACGGAGACCTTTGCGCCTGTCGTCGATTTTTATCTCAAGTATCCCACGTGGAAAGTCAACTTTGAGATGCAGGGTTATATGCTTGAGGTGATCGCAAAACGCTTTCCAAAGTTGCTGGATAAATTGCGTGTTTTAACGGGACGTGGTCAGCTGGAGATCTCAAGTTTTCATTATTCGGCCCAATTATTTTTGGCCTTTCCCAAAGAGGATCTGGTGCGTTCGATTTTGTTGACCAAAGAGATCTTTAAGAAGCATTGTATCCCTCTATCACCTGTGGTTTTTAATCAGGAGGGGCAGGCTGGAGAGGGGCGGCAGAAGGTTCTGGTGGAGCAAGGCTATAAAATTGGTGTGTTTCCCAAAAATCTGTTTAAGTATGTTCGTGGCGACAATGTTGTTCCTTGGCCTTATTATTCATAATCGGGTGGCCATTTTATCGTAGGTGCTGCTGGTGTTGACCCCAAGTCTGGTGTTTCGGTGGCGTGGTTATTTTTTGATGACGGTGAGTTATTGAGCGTTCCGAAAAAGCTCAATCCGTATTTTG
>JALTMC010000512.1 GCA_027005175.1 Myxococcales bacterium | reverse complement strand
CATTTACACCATACGTCGAAGTAACTTACAATCCGTGTTGCCGAAGCTGGTATTGCCAGCATCGACCTTGGAGTCTATCAAGAATGCAGTCCATGCGAGCAAAGTTGTCGTGACACCCGCCCGGCAGATGACGAAAGATGGCTGGAAGGTGTCACAGACCGCCCTCACTGATCCTACTTGAGACCGGCAGAGAGTACCAACTTTGGGGGTGGCCAAACTGATCCTCATTTCCATTTCCCCTCCCAGAACAAGTCTTCAACATTGTCGCGCGGAAAAGAAGTCAAGGGCTTGAAGCGTTTCGCTTTTGCCGAAGGCAACCCTTTACTTCTTTGAGCACGATGATAGAATCGATTGCTCTGGGGAAAATGTGCTTTGTCATGATCACTTTCGCCGCCCCGAACGTGATCAGTGAGGGCGGTCTATGACAGTGGGGCTGAACCCGCGTAAGCTTGCACATAAAAGGAGGTAGTTTATAGTTATGTCCACTTTTTTCACAACGATGTTATGGCGATACTACCGATTTCCCAAAACACTGTAAGAAGCCCGTATGAGAGTTCACTATGCAAAAGAATTCCCATTCCCAAAGAGACCAAGGCGTTAGGTTTTCTCAATCGACTCACATTAAAGAGTTTGTAGACTTTCTCTCTCTTTTACTCATTCGCCCTCACTCTTTCCACGAGACTGGCAAGTTTCTGCCCCTAACAAGAGAAATGGATTCACCAAAAGAGCGAATAATTGTCTTTCTTTCAAGTCCTCTTATTCAAAGGGTCTTATTGTTTTATGGTGTTGTTTATGCTGTGGTATTCTCTGTCCCATATTGGACGGTTAGGACCATGTATGGCACAGGAGTATTTTTCCTTGCAACATTCATCTACATCGCTCCTCTCTTATGTAGCATTTTCTATATTCTCTATAGAAGCGGTAAAGAGGTGGAGACAAAGGCAATCATATCAGCAATATTAAATGTTTTTGTATTCCCCGTCGTAAGTCTTCCTTTTACCATCTGTTTTTTAGCGTTAATCTTTCCATCTATTCCTATTTCTTGGAAGTTGATGCTAGCTGTATTATCTTTCTTGTTCCTTGGTGTGATAGCGCATGCAGCAACCACATATTTTCATGAACTCTATCGAGGTACCAGCTACCTTAGAATGATTCCAAGAAACGCAGTAGTTTTGAGCCTTCTGTTCTCCCCCCTTGTTGTTACTTCCGTCATCTTCTTGTCATTAAAAACAAGTGATTCAGCATTATTCCTTATCGCTCTTGTTACAATCGTATTACTTATAAACTTTTTATTTCTTTTCAGAGTTCCCTTGTGGGCAATTTTGCAGCTCCTGCTCCTTTGGAGTGAGAGCCATCATGATAAAACAGCCCCCTTCTTGCACATGGAAAACTGTTGGCTGCCAGAATTATACTTAGCTGCCAGAATTTATCAGCACCTCAAAGAAGACACTCCTGACTTGAAGCGTATCTTATGGGTGACACGATTTCCAACACAGCGGTGGGCTGTTCGTAAAGCATTAATACTTCTTTGGAGAGAGTCTCCTGAAAAAGTTGTAGAGTTGTTGAAGCGTATTCGAGCAGATGAGCAATGGCAAACAGCACTAACGGAACACGATGATGCTGTACTGAGTCGTAACATTGAACCCACCGTTTGGGAAGAAGTCTTGCTCTGTGAACTCTTTGATGTACAGATCGATAAGGATATATTGCGTTGGTACGAGCGAATTATGTTCGCCCCAGAAAGATGGCTGCGTAAATCTAAGACACTTTATCCTCCCTGTCCTACCGAGCTAAAGGAGCTGGCTTTAGAACGTGTGCAACCTCTCATGCTTCAAAGAGAGCAAGCATTGCAAGAATACCTGGAAGCCAATCCTAATAGTGCATCGTCATAGGAAGTACATGCCAGCATATCCCTGTCCAACGACAAGAAGGCCGAAAAGGCCTTGCTCCTGGCCAGAGGAACGAGCGGCTCAGCCTGGGAGGCAACGATTTGGAGTTTGTCAACAAATCCCAAAAAGCCCGACGCAGACAAAGGAATAAGCACCTATCATATGCTCCGATATGCAACCCAAACAGGTGTGCCCATTTACACCATACGTCGAAGTAACCTACAATCCGTGTTGCCGAAGCTGGTGATTGGATTTGCTGCTGGGGCTTACATCTTTTACTCTTTATGGCAAGACATCTCAAAAGCAGCCTTATCACCAGTATACAAAGAGTATGCACAATATGGACTCCTTTTTCTTTTACTCTCAACACTGACCGCCGCTGTCACAGCCCTCGTTGTAACAGGGACTCTATTAATTTCAGGAATGTTTTTTCTAGTGGCATCAATGTTTGCTTGGATGGCAATGAAAGCCTTCCTTGCTCTTGCTTCTTTTTTCACAAGCAATGAAAAAAGATATGAGAAGATACTTCATCGAGAAAAACAAAACTAATGAAAGAATCCATAGCATACGAGATTTACCGATACCATCATACAAAGTGGTATCGAGTATCTGATTATTTATGGCTACTTCGACTCGTGTTTCTCCAACCCAAGACATTGAGTCTCATACTCAAAAAAGAGTTTGAAACCCATCTCCCTACAACTATTCCCAATAGTCTATACCGGCTATTAAAGCTGCCCCAACTCCTTCATCTATTTTTGGGCCACCTTTTTTTTGGAGGATGTTTCATTTTTGTGCTAAGCAGCCTTCTTTCCCTACACTATTACTTAGAAAAAGTGCCACTTGGAATAACATGGGAGCAATCACTATTCCTAGGTAGTTTCATTCTCAAGCTTTCCGCTTTTACAACAATTTTATATATGGGCTCATCTACTATCATTTTATGGAGCCTTATTGGGTCCGTACTTCTTTGGAAAAGAGCCCTCTCGAAAAGTGTGTTTACAGGACTCTACTTATCTATCAACTTTTACCTACTCCATCTTGCATTTCTTTTTTTCACACTAGATGTACTTACAGTTCAGCGAATAGATCTTTTCACACTTTGCCTGATCATAGCATTCCTCTCAACCTTTTTTTCAAATCTAATTTGGCATCTTATTTTAATAGAAGAAAAAAGAATCGACAACAAGAAGGTAATATTCATACTACTGCTCTTCATCAGTATTTCATTTGGGCTGGTAGGAGCCTCCCTTCCTGGTGTAAAATGGCCTTGGGTTTGGGTTCCATTCACAGTAGCCTTCCTCTGCTGCTTGCAGCTACCCTGGTGGTTACTTATACAAGTAGCTATTTGGAAGTCTGGAAAGGCTATAAAGTCTCCACTTTTCTGGTGGGAGACCAGCTTACTGCCTGAAATGTTTCTTGCAGAGCGACTCCTACAGCGGCTACAGAATGAACTTGATGAAGAAAGCCTATTTTGGGTACTGTCTTCATCCATGCAACAGTGGGCTGTAAGAAAATCAATAATATTACTGTGGGATAAAACACCGAAAAAGACGAAACAGCTTTTCAAGTTACTAGAACATTCCGAATTATGGACCGCTCCTTTTCAACAAGATCATGGATGGACCCAAAATTCAAAATATTATTGTTGGTTCCACTTGCTTTTACTTGAACTCGTTGCAACAAATCACCAATCAGAAAGAACGCAAGAAAAAAAAGAAAGAATGAATAGATTAAGGCAATTCACAAACTTGTACCCTATTTGCCCTCCAGAACTCGAAAAGTTGGCACGAGGATACCTTCAATCTTTTGAGACTATCGCAAGCACAAATTATTCGTAAATGTATCGCTCTGAGCAGCCAGCCTGTGATTTGACACAGCAATCTCCATTATTTCAAGGCATCAAAGATCTTGGAGCCAAGCTCAAGACACCCGTGGAGATCTTTCGTTGGGTCTACAACAATGTCGAGTTCCACCCTACCTACGGCTCGATCCAGGGAGCTGATTATTGTCGCCAGACCCGACGATGCAATGCCTTTGACACCGCATCACTGTTGATCGCACTGCTGCGATCTCAGAAGATCGCGGCTCATTATGTCTTTGGCACCATCGAAATACCCATCGAAAAAGCCCGTAACTGGGTGGGCCGTTTCGACAAAGACAGTGGCCTGGGAGTGACAAGGGCACTGGCTTCAGGGGGAATTCCAACACGCTACAAGCTTGTTGGCGGCAAGCCAAAAACAATACGTATAGAGCATGTGTGGGTGGAAGCGTGGC
>JALTMC010000511.1 GCA_027005175.1 Myxococcales bacterium | reverse complement strand
GTCATCGATGTCTGATACACCTTCATCAGGGTCTGGAAATGTAAGTTCATCGGGTGTAGCCCAAGCTGTTATGGCGGAATACCGCGAGTTAACTTGGGCTGCTGTTCTTTTAGGAATCCTACAAGGGATTATTCTCAATCTTGCTTTTGTCTACGCTGCTTTGCGTTTGGGCTTTTCCATCGGTGGCTCTACTGTCGCTGCGATTATGGGATATGCCGTATTACGCGGTGTGATGGGCAAAGGTACAAGTATTGAGAACAATATTAATCAGACCATCGCGTCTGGTATCAACACAGCCGGAACAGGTATCGTCTTTACGTTGCCCGCCTTGTTCTTGCTGGACGCCAAGTGGAAAGCGATGGGGCTGGCAGGCTTGCAGTTCTCGGCAGGTCCTTTTTTGTTGGCCGCTGTGGCGGGTGCGATTCTTGGGGTGGTTTTGATTATTCCCTTGCGCAAACAAATGATCGATCTGGACCGCTTGCGATTCCCCAGTGGCGTCGCGGTCACAACGATTATCCGCTCGGGCTCGGCAGGTCTTGGCAAAGCCAAACTCCTGGGGATTGGTTTTGCGATCAGCGCACTGTGGAAACTGTTGATGGTCAGTGGGGTGCTCGATACCCTCTCGGGAGGCTTGATCAGTCACGAGGAGTTGAACTTTGGGTTTGGCGTAATTCCTGACTATCTGGCTCCTGTTCTCTATCTCTCTCTCATGAATGTCGCCGCTGGCTTGTTGTCGGGTCGTGGTGGTCTCCCTTTCTTTGCTGGTGGCGTGTTGGCTTGGTGGGTTATCTCACCCATTGCTGTGAATTCTGGCTGGCTGCCACCCGGCTTGTCGGGTGGCCAACAAGTCGGATTCTTATATGGTAATATGCTGCGCCCTCTCGGTATTGGTGCTCTCATCGGTGGCGCGCTGATGGGTGTTATTGTTGCATTCCCTGCCATTCGTAGTGCCCTGCGGTCGTTGATGGTCGCAGCCAAAACTGCGAAAGCAGGAGGCAGCAAGGTTGGCTCCGACGAGATGCCTTTTTCGGTGTTGATCGTTGGTGTCATGGCCTCTGTCGTTCTTTTCTTTATCGCCTCCATGATGGTCCCCGGTGTGACCCTAACCAACGCTATCGTCTCCTCTGTTGTGGGAACCCTGTGGTTGGGATTGGCTGGCTTGATTGTAGCCCAGGCCACTGGAATGACCGATATCTCTCCGATGTCTGGAATGGCCCTCATCTCCGTGACCTTGATGATGTTCCTATTGAACAAAAATATCGCGGCTGCGATGGTTGTAGGTGTCGCGGTTTGTGTTGCGATTGGTCAGGCTGCCGATATGATGCAAGACCTGAAAACAGGTTATATGCTGGGTGGCCGCCCTGTAAAACAGCAGATCGCACAATTTTGTGTGACCTGGATCGGCGGCCTGTTGGCTGTGGGGGTTATTTATGTGCTGTGGACTCGCGGTGCCGGTGGCACCGGTGGATTCGGACCAGGCACCGACTTACCTGCACCCCAGGCTAGCGTGTTGATGGGAATTATCGAAGGCTTAAAGAGTGGACAGGTTCCCATTGAAAAATACATCATGGGCGGAACCATCGGTGGCTTGCTCGGCGCAGCACCCATGGCAGGTCTGGGTGTTCTTATTGGTCTGGCGATGTACTTGCCATTTTCTATTACCCTTGGTTACGGGCTGGGATGTCTCTTGCAGATGGGCTTGCAACGCCGTTATGGCGTCGCTTTCAGTGAACACAAACTGGTGCCTCTGGCCGCTGGTTTGATTGTTGGAGAAGCCATCGCTGGTATTGGACATGCGCTGTATCAAGTTCTCAGCTCATCGTAGGGAGGCTCTCTGAGATGTCACAGGCACAAAGTGATTCAAAGGCAAAGAAAACAGGGGGCTTTTTGGTCTTCGCTCTGGGATGCATGATCGCTATCTCTGGAGCTGCCAAACTTCATCCCCAAGATAACCTGATGCGTACCCGCAACATTCTTGAAGGAGTCGCAAAACGAACTCTGGCAAAAAAACTAGGACCCGTTGTTGCACAAGCTCAAGCCATCTTGGTCGCAGAAAAGAGAAAAGAACGTTTTCTCCTAGAAAAGAAGAAAGAACGTTTGCTTGCGAGCAAGGAGAAAAAAAAGGTACTCCCCAGAGAGAAACCAAAAAGTACGCTTCCAGGAGAGAAACCAAAAAGTACGCTTCCAGGAAAGAAACCAAAAAGTGCAGTTGTGAGTAAGAAGAAGAAAGTCTTACTTTCTTACAAGGTGAAAAAGCGGTCTGAGAAGCAGTTAAAAGCCTTGTTTCAAAAGCTCTATATGAGTTTGCTTCGGGATGGAGTGAAAATACTGGATATTCGCGATACTATCGTGATGCAAAGTCAGTTGTCTCCTCATGTGGTCAAGGCCATTCTTGTTTTGTGGAAACAGAAGTCAACCAAAGAGAAGAAGTTTAAAGTCAGAAGGGGAGACATTGAGGCTTTGGGCTTGAAGGTCTTGGGTGATGTTGTGCGCACAAATTTGGCTCTCTCGCAAAAGGGTGTCAGAGGAAGTCGCGCTTCTCTCTCTTCTCTCAAAGTCCCCCGTGCGGTTCGTAAGATCGTCTCTCTTCTCAGAGATAAAGTGATCGCCCGGTTGGTTCCTTATGTGTTGTTGAACTCCATCAAGCAACATTCACATCACATCGTGAGTAAGCTCTCTCTCTCGCTGGCACCGGTTGCTGCACAAGAGCTGACAAATATCGGTATGTCAGGAAAGACGATGAAGCAAGGGTTAGAGGACGTAGCTGCGGTTGTCAGTGGATTTGCCCGCAGTTTGGGGAAAAAACTGGGTCTTAAATCGCAAGACTTTGCCCTACGTCTCGCTGCGAAACAGCACCTTGTATGGACAAAGCGTCTGGCTCCTGCGCTATCGGCAGAGCAATCCCTCCGTTTTTCTCGTGAAATCGCACAGAAACTTGCAATGATTGTTGCCAAGCAGTATGCCCCTCTTCTGGCTGCGGATCTCGCTACCCGAATGCGGCTAGAGTGGGAATCCCCTTCTTCCTCTACAAACCCAACAGCTCGTCGTCACTCTGCTACTCGTAAACCCGTTCTTCGTCGGACCCCAACAGCTAGGCAAGCTCCAGCAGCTCGGCAAACTCCGGCGGTTAGGCAAACTCTAGCAGCTAGGCAAGCTCCAACAACTCGTCGTGTTACTCCTCGGGTGCGAGCGATAGCAAGGCCAACATCTCAACCCACATCGCTTGCTGTTGTGTTGCGACAAACACCTCCACCTGTACGAAGGAGAGTCGTGTCTGTAGTGAAGAAGGCTGTAGTGAAGAAGGCTGGGCTTCTTGTGTTGGGTGCGAAGAGCGAGCGTATTGGTGGTTGGCCTGATTCGATTCCGATCTTTTTGTTTGGTGTTCTTTTGGCTGTATTGGGATTGCTTACTTGGAAGCGTGGACTTGCGATAGAGGTGAGCATTCAGATGGCGCATCAGGCTCATCATTCCTCCAATCCTTTTTCCATCTTGGCAAATGTGCAGACTCCTTTGAAGGATCTTCAGGCCGACTTTGATGAACTTAATATTGTACAAGTTTGTGAGCGAGTGGATGAGATCTTAGCAGGCTATATTTGGCCTTTTGCTGAGGTTCGACGTGGCGTGATTGATCGTTTGGGAATGGATCTGGGCGCAGAGATCCTGGTTGTGGTTGCTTACGGTGAGCGTATGCTCAACCGTGTTTGGTCTGCGGCCTCGGATGGTCATTTGGGCGAAGCTTTTTCTGTTCTTCCCGATGCTATCTCCGCCTTTGAAGAAGCTGCAACCCTCGCCAAAAAAGCAGATGCCTTGCCCGAACCAAGTTCCAAGCACGAAGACACAAAGGAAGAGCATATTTAGTATGGTAAACCTTTAGAGGGGCTTGTATGTCTTCGTGTGGGGGTGTTCTTTTTTGGGTCAGTTCTTTTCGAATTGTTTTGTATGTGTTGTGAGTTTACGAGGCGGGATATGAATCAGATCAGGCATCGACGTGTGTGGACATGGGGTATGTTACTCTTTGTAGGAGGCTGGCTTTTCGTTGGTGGAGCGTGCTCTCCACCGAAAGTTGCTTGCAAATCTGACAGTGATTGCCAAGCACCTGCGTCATTTTGTGTGAGTGATACGTGCCGGGCTTGTCGAACGGATGCTGATTGCAAAGGGCGGCGTTGTACCAACGGAAATTGCACAGCTGTGCAAGAGTTTGCTTCGGAGCCAAAGTCGGAGCCCAAATCAGAGCTATCTTCCGAAGCTTCTGCGGAAACCACAACACCGGATGAGCCTGTCGTTTCTCCCGAAGATTCGGGAAGTACGAGTAAGGAGGACCTTGTCGAAGCGACTCCTGAGTCGGAAGTTGTACCTGAAGTCGTAAAGGAGACACCGCCAGAGCCCAAAGTGGTAAAACCTCCAACATTACCCAAAGCGAGCAGTGTCTGTGGTTCCTCCAAGAATTGTTGTGTCCCTGTGCGCGTAGGGCGACCGATTCAAGAGCATACACCAGTGGCTGTGGCCCGGTCTTTGTGGACGTTCGCGGCCTGGAGTAAGGACCACAAATGGATGGCTTATGCATCAGCAGATTCTCCTGATATTGTCTTGCGAAAAGGAACATCTCCCGACAAAGCATATGTTTACAATAAGACCTTAAGCGGCCAACATCTGTATGGGATTCTCGTGCTTGTGTTTAGCCCAGATGGCAAATATCTTGCATCTGCTGGGTATGATCGCCGTGTGATAGTCTGGCGTTTGTCGGATGGTAAACGTATGTATCAATTGGGTGGTCATCGAAGTACGATCTACAAGATGGCTTTTAGCCCAGACAGCTCGATGTTGGTCTCTGTGGGTTCGTACGACCGAGGTATTCGTATTTGGAGGATGAGTGATGGCAGGTTGCGACGTGCCATTCGAGCCCCAAGTCCGGTTTGGTCTGTTTCTGTAAGTACCGACAACAAGACATTGGCAACAGGTCTGGATAACTCCACTATTATGTTGTGGGATATCCGGAGTGGGAAGTCTACAAAGACAATGACAGGACATTCTGCGAGAGTGCGGTCTGTGGCGTTTGGTCCGAATGGCAAGAGGCTAATCTCTGGCTCTGATGACAATCGTTTGCGACTGTGGAATTTGAGTACAGGGAAGACGATTCGAGCTTACCTTTGTGGTGGTGATATCTACACATTGGGGTTCAGCCCTGACGGAAAAACTCTGGCGGGAGGGTGTACGGATCGTACCGTGCGGGTTTGGGATGCAAGCAGTGCCACGCAGAAGCATATCTTACGGCATCAAGCAATTGTTTCATCGGTGCGTTGGAGCGGGGATAGTAAGTATCTCTTGTCAGGAAGCTATGCAAAAACTCTGCGGATTTGGGATGCTAACACAGGCAATGAGGTGCGCAGCATCTTCACGGATCAAAAGGTTCGCGCGCTTGTTGCTTACGATCCGGCTGGAAAGGTTATGGCGTATGTTGCGGTCAACACCAATGATATCCTGCTTGTGCGTTTATCAGATAACAAGCTCCTGTTTACTCTGAAGGGTCACACAAGACATATTACAGATATCTCTGTGAGTCAGAATGGGCAGTATTTGGTGTCGGGTTCTGCGGATGGTACGGCGAAGGTGTGGCGCTTGAGTGATGGCAAGATGGTGTATGATCTCAAGAGACACAAAGATATGGTCTTTTCTGTAGCGATTGATCCCAACAACAAGTGGATTGCCACAGGTGGACAGGACAATACGTTGAATCTGTGGCAGCTCTCTGATGGTAAGTGGAGCAAAGAGATCAAGGTCAGTCAGGGTGTGCGTGCTGTTGCTTGGAACAGTGATGGTAGGTATATCGCTTTGGGAGTAGGCAAACAGGTCTTGGTTGTGCGAGTGAGCGACAGCACAACAACCCGAACACTGTCGAATGCAAGAGGTCCGATCGAAACACTCGATTGGTCAGCCAAGACCAGCCGCCTTGCCGCTGGTAGTTGGGACCGCAACATTTATGTTTGGAACGCGATTAATGGGTCTTTAATTAACTCTTGGCTCGCTCATAGTTATGCAGTTACAAGTGTTGCTTTTGATGCCGATGGAAAAGACCTCGCTTCTTCAAGCTATGATCTTACGATGCGGATCTGGAATCCCGACAATCTGGATCGAAAGCAGCTGAATTATGGGCATGTTTTGGGTATCACTTCTCTGGTCTATGGTCCGGGAAAGAACACGATCTCCACGGCTTCTTGGGACGGAACGGTTCGGATCTGGCGTACCAATGATCCCTCTCGTGTGATTCAAGTGGGTGAAAAGGTGCTCTCGATTTCAGTGAGCCAAGACGACCTCTGGATCGCGGCGGGAATGGAGAATGGCACGGTTGGCATATGGCGCTTAAAAGATGGCAAAAAGATAGGTGACTTTGAAGCTCATGAAGAAATTGTGCGCAGTGTGGCCTTTTCTCCCAGCGGGGATATCTTAGCCACAACCTCCGATGATCGCACGATCAAGCTATGGGATGTCCGAGGTGGTACATTGCTGCGAACCTTGAAGGGGCATCTTGACCGAGTCTACAAAGCGCGATTCAACTCGGATGGTAAGATCCTGGCGACGGTCTCTCGGGATACCAGTATTCGATTGTGGGACCCTGCGACAGGGAAGTTGTTGCAGAAGATTACAGGGGCACGTGGTGCCCTGCTCGATGTCGCATTTAGTCCCAATGGAAAGTATATCGCTGCTGCAAGCTTCAGTGGCTTGGTTTACGTTTGGGATACCAGCGACTATTCGAAGGTCTACGCGAGCTTTCGAGGGCATCTCGGTGGTGCATTGGCTGTGGTTTTTCGCAACAACAATGAACTTTTGTCGGGTTCTCTCGACAGTCGAATTCGTCATTGGCGTTTGAGTGACAAGCGTGCTCTGCGCAACGCTGTGGGTCACAATGGACCGGTTCTTGGTTTAGCCTTGCGACCAGGATCCTACTATTATGGTACAGCTTCCGAGGATGGCACCATTCGCTCCTGGCAAATGGTGAATGGACTGTTGATCAGCACAGGGCTCGGACACAAAGGACCTGTCAATAGTATCGGTGTGACTCGCGATGGTCGCTGGGTTTCAGGCTCCAGTGATGGCACCATCCGAATTTGGAACTCTCTGGCTCTGCGTGTCAAAAAGGTTTCAGCACTTCGTCCTTATGGAATCACTGCTGTGACTTTATCTCGGGACGGCACTCGCGTGATCTCTGTGGCGGCCGATCGACGCACTCGTCTGCGTCGATTGTCGGACTACAGACTCCTCCGAACCTTTTATGGTACATCAAAGACTGTGCGAAGTGTGGACATTAGCGGTGACAATGCAACGGTAGCTTTTGGCTCCGATGATACGTATGTGCGGGCATACAGAGCTTCCAATGGGGCTTCCATCTTCGTAGGCAAACATCCCTCCAGCGTGACGGCGACGATGTTTGCCTATGACAACAAGACGATCATCACAGGCACTGAAAAAGGTCTCATTAAGGTATGGGATCTCGCGACTAGAAAGTCGATAAAGGATATCACAGGTCATCAGGGTAAGATTCATACACTGAATCGAAGCAAAGATGGAAAGGTGTGGATGTCGGCTTCAACCCAAGGACCCATCCAATTGTGGCAAACCAGCGATGGAAAGAAGCTGCGATCTTGGCCAAAACAAGGCGGTGATATCCTCAGCGCAGCTCTCAGTGGGAACGCCGATAAAGTCGCTGCTGCGATCGGTGGAAATACCATCAAAGTATGGCAAGTCAGCGATGGAAAAGAACTCAAATCCATCACCACTTCCGCCGGTGTTCTCGGTGTTCGCTTTGGGGGGGAAGGGGCTTGGTTGGCGGCTTCCTTAAAAGACAGCACCATCGTGATGTGGGAGACGAAGACCTACAAACCAATCGCCGTACTCCGACAAGGTAACTTGCCTCTCTATGGTCTGCACTCTCTTTCCAACGGGAGCTACCTGAGCGCCGGGGATAGCAGTGGTATGCTGTATCTATGGCAGTGCCCCTGAGGACAAAACAACTTTTTTGAGGCGTGGTGTGCTTGGAGGCATCTTGGTTTCAGGCTTCTTGTTCTTTGGGGAAGAAGGAGACCAATCCCCAGCCTGAGAGCAAGGACAGTAGCAGCGCAATTGCGCCGGATCCGGGGCGAGCAAGGCAGAAGAATCCAACGGCAAACAGCATGGCGTAGACACAGGTGACTCCACAGGCCCACGAAAACCATTGGGGTTTCATGGGGTCCGCTGTGACTTCTGGGCAGTGTTTTGCTACAGGTCCCCACCATCCACCGGGTCGGAGTCTGCGATAGAATCGTTCGAGGTGTTTCTGCGAAGAGGGTTGTGTCATAAAAGTGACAGTGAGCCAGACGACCGTGGAGAGGAGCACGACGACCAGCAGCCGCAATGCCCAGGTCTCTTTGCCATAGAAGTAGTTCAATGAGTCGAGCCAGGAGGTAGGCAGGTTGATACCTACTTTTGCGATACACCAGAGCCAGAGTTTGCCATTGGCTAGGACAAAGGAGGCCATCATGGCTGATATCTCGGACCAAGGGTTGATGCGCCACCAGAACCAACGCAGAAGTGATGCTAGCGCAGCACCGGAAGTGAGTACAGCCAAATAGATCCAGGCATTTTTGATGGAGTCCATATTCCAGGTTGTGATGCCTGCAAGAACAGTCAGTAGAACCATGGCCCAACGGGAGACGGCCACATAGTGTTTGTCTGTGGCATCTTTGACGAGAAATCGTTTGTAGAGATCGTTGACAAGATAAGAAGAGCCCCAGTTGAGGTGCGTGTCGATGGTGCTCATAAATGCGGCCAACAGGGACGCCACCATCATTCCCTTGAGGCCGATGGGAAGGAATTTGAGCATCATCCGGGGATAGGCCATCTCAGGATCCATTTTGCTAGCGAGTGGAAAGTAGACAATGGATGCAATTCCCACAATGATCCAGGGCCAGGGGCGAAGAACATAGTGCGCGATATTAAACCAGAGCGCAGCGAGCACAGAGTCTCGCTCGCTACGGGCGGAAAAGAGCCTCTGTGCGATATATCCAGAGCCTTCTCCATTGCCCCACCATTTGATGGTGATCAGGATGACAAAGGTAAACAGTGCGATTTCAGAGCCAGCCTCCCAGGAGGGTAGAATCGTGAGCATCTCCGGCTTAAATCCGGGAGCAGCTTGGACTTTGGCTACCATTCCAGAGGGGCCACCCATCTTCCAGAGTACGATACCTGCGAGGGCGTAGGAGCCAACCATAGCCATCACAAACTGAACCAGGTCGGTCATGACGACACCCCAGAAACCGCTGAGCAGGGTATAACATAGAGCGAAGAGTACGAGGCCGACGATGAGGGCTGTGTCAAAGCTCACGGTTCCGGCGATAGGAAGTTGGAATGTCTTGTCTGCCACATCGATAAAGATCGCTTTGACGATCTTGGACATGGCCAGGATCACCCATCCCATGACGATACAATTGTAGAGGACCCCTTTGTAGACGGCCATGAAACCCCGAAGGGCTGCGGCGGGCTTACCGTCGTAGCGCAGCTCATTAAACGCAACGTCTGTCAGGATCTCTGCACGACGCCACAAGCGGGCATAAAAGAAGACACACATCATGCCGCCAAGTAGGATACACCACCAGAACCAGTTTTTGTAAATACCGCCGGAGCGAATCCAGCCTGATACTGCGAGCGGAGTGTCTGCTGCGAAGGTTGTGGCTACGATGGAGGTTCCGGCCATCCACCACGTTAGCTTACGACCTGCGATGAAGAACTCACTGACATTTTCACTGGCTCTGTGAGAGAACCAGAGGCTTATTCCAAAGGCCAGCACTCCATAACCAAGGATGATAAACCAGTCAATCCAGTGCAATTGCATCCCACCACTCCCTGTATGATTGAAATGGATGAAGTATACAAAAGGGAGCCATCAGAAGCAAAATAAACCCAGACCTCAACTCCTCCGAAAAAAACTCTTATGTTATGGGCGTGGATACCCCCTCCCGATCGTGGGGCCGTCAGAATCGACAGCGAGAGCGAAGCCCGACCTGCGCAGGCAGCCCCGTCGGGGTGAAGCCGCAGGCTGAATCAAGCGGGTTGTGTGGGGGCGTTGACCCGAATGTTTGTACATTATTCAGGTGAGTCTGATGCTTTTAAATAAGCTCCTTGCTCAACACAGGGAAAGAGTTCGTCGTATGTCATGACTTTGTTGATTCCAACTCGCTTGTAAATATGATGGCGTGAGATCTCACTGGGTGAGGAGAGGCCGGTAGCTGCTACGATCTCTCGCAAACTATAAATCGTTTCGTGGTGATAGTTTGCCACTCGCTTTGCTTTTTCTTCCACAACAAGTCCTTTGAGCAGGGAGTCATTTTGTGTGGCGACTCCAACAGGGCAAGTGTTGTTGTGGCATTGGAGAGCCTGGATACAACCAAGTGCGAGCATCATGGCGCGTGCGCTATAGCAGGCGTCTGCACCGAGAGCTAAAACTCTCGCGATATGGAATCCAGAGATGATCTTTCCAGAAGCCAGGAGCTTAATGTCT
The DNA here is from genome assembly GCA_027005175.1 of Myxococcales bacterium. Lineage (GTDB taxonomy): Bacteria > Myxococcota_C > UBA6777 > UBA6777 > UBA6777 > M3003. The sequence goes on along the minus strand of JALTMC010000511.1, from coordinate 4,429 downwards.
TTTTTGAGGTCGTATCCTATGAGCATCCGATTCGCAAAAATTAAACCATCGCGCAGTGGCATACCGAGAGAGTTGGAAAACTCAACAGGAGCTGCCCCTGTGCCTCCTTCTCCACCGTCGATGGTGATAAAATCGGGCTTGATTCCTGTTTCAATCATCGCTTGACAAAGGTCTTCAAATTCTTTTTCGACCCCGATACAGATCTTAAATCCAACAGGTTTTCCGCCTGATAATTCACGCAGCTCTTGGATAAAATTCATCATCTCGATGGGGCTGGAGAAGGCAGAATGGGCAGGGGGAGAGTGGACGGTTGTGTGGGGTTCAACATGTCGAATGGCTGCGATCTCTGCTGTGTTCTTGATGGCGGGAAGTATCCCACCATGCCCCGGCTTGGCTCCTTGTGATATCTTGATCTCGATCATTTTGACTTGTTGTTTTGTTGCATTCTCGCGAAAGGTCTCTGGATTAAAGGTCCCATCTTTTTTTCGACAACCAAAGTATCCAGTTCCCACTTGCCAAATAATATCTCCACCGTGTTTTAAATGATAAGGACTTAGCCCTCCTTCCCCTGTGTTGTGGGCAAAGTTATCCAGTTTGGCTCCCCAGTTCAGAGCCATAATGGCATTTTTACTTAGCGAGCCAAAACTCATCGCAGAGATATTTAATACGCTTGCGGAGTAAGGTTGTTTGCAACTCGGCCCGCCGATCTGAATTCTTGGATCGGCCTCAAGCCCTTCTATCGACTTTGCATACATGGAGTGCGGCATCCACTCATAACCCGCCCGGTAGACATTCATCTGGGTTCCAAAGGGAGTGGTGTCATTTGCTTTCTTGGCTCTTTGATAGATCAGTGAACGAAGGATCCTGTTGATGGGACGTCCCTCTGTATCGGTCTCAACGAAGTATTGCATAATCTCTGGACGCACCGCCTCTAGCAGGTATCGTCCATGCCCAATTATCGGGAAATTTCGTCGAATTGAGTGAGGTTTTTGAAAGATATCTACAACGCCGAGAAGGATAAGGGGTCCGAAAAATAACATGGACCACCAAACCGGTGGCCAGTAGAGGGAGATCGTCCCGACAGACACCAGAATGAATAGAGTCAAGAACTGGAACTTCGTTCGAACAGTCATTCAAATCTCCTAAGTAAGTATGAGAAAGTGACGTTTTCATTTGAAGAATTCAAGTTTCCCAAGTAAGTATGAGAAAGTGACGTTTTCATTTGGAGAATTCAAGTTTCCCAAGTAAGTATGAGAAAGTGACTTATGATTGCTATTCTCCAAGTTATGTAGGAACAGCGATTTATTTAATCGCTTGAATATCTCGAATCACATCTGCGAGAACATTCGGGTTCTTCTACAAACGCACTTGTTCAACTTCTTGGGTCGCTATTCTTAGATTTATTGTCTACTTCTTTGACAAAGAGTTACAGCCTGATCCTGAGAACTCTTTTTTTACAGGGATTGGTTCTAGCTTGGATTTACTCCTTTCTCTTGGCGTATATCCAAGCTCCCAATGCGAGGATAAGGTACAAGAAGATAATGGCGAGCATCTGCTCCCACTTGTTTGTTAATTCGTAATATAGAATCAAGATGCCACCAAGGCCCAAGCCTACGATAGACAAAACAGTTAAAGACTTGGATGAGTTTGTCTTGTCTCGGATTTTGTAGTTGGCGATTGCCATAAGGAGCGATACTAACAAGAAAGTGATGCTTCCAAACTCCAAAATTAACTCAAGTCCACCGACTACGACCAGTAGGCTTGCCATGACAGCCATAGCTAGGATTGCATTGTGTGGGCTCGTCTTTTTTCGGATCGATAGCCAGTGTGGGAAAAATCCATCTTTTGCGATCACAGCCATTTGTCTTGATGAGCCAAAGACTGTCCCACTGATGGCGCTGCTTGTTGCCAGGATTGCGCCTACAATAACAAGATCGGTTCCGAGCTTTCCAAGAACCTTTCCCGCTCCGGCTGCCAAGGCATACTCTTGATTCTTTATGATTTGTTCTGTGGGTATCGCAAAGAGTGCTCCCATTGCTATGATGACATAAATTAAAACAGCCAATAGAATTGCTGAATAAATAGCTCGTGGGATATTCTTCTCAGGCTCTGTCATCTCGTTGACGGCATTAATGACCAATTGAAACCCTTCGTAGGCAACAAAGGTAAGAGAAGAGACGATGAGGATCGAGAAGACGCTCGATCTTCCCGCATCCAACGCCATATTCTCTACAAATGTTCCAAAAGAGGTTGTTCCGTTCTGTATTAATACAAAGGAGATAATGCTCAATACGATTAATTTGGTATAGACCATTAAATCTTCAATTTTCCCCATACCATTCACACTCCATAGATTGATCAGTGTGAAAAGAGCGATGACGCCAATCGCAACCCCTTTTCTTATCCAGATATTGTTGGCAAAGGATGTGCTGCTGATGGCGTACGAGGAGAATGTGTAGGCGTACAATGCCAAGGTGCTGATGTATCCGAAAATAATAAACCATCCAATGGCAGACGCTGAAAAATGCGAATGGGGATAAGTTCGTTTGTAGAAGGAATAGGTTGCTCCTTCATCTTTATAGTAAATACCGAGCTTGACATAAGAGTAGGCAGCCAATGAGGCGATGAATCCACCGATAGTGATGGCGATGGGGGTGAGATTACCGATCATAGATACGGATATCCCAAGGATTGTGAAGATCCCTCCACCAACCATTCCTCCCAAAGCAATGGCGATGAGTTCGAGCAATCCGAGGTTCTTGTTTCTTTTTCTGTGCTGCGTCATTGTCGTCCTTATTTAAACTGCTGTGAGGGGGGCTTGGGGTGAAGTTTTTTCTCTTCATTCTTTTCTTGGGCCTCCCAGGCCTCTTGATGTTTTTGATGTTCCTTGCGTTCTCCGAGGTGTTTTTTGATATAAGGGAGGCGTGCAAAGATAGAATCAGGGATATACCCTGCAGGAGGAGCTGAGCTATTGAGTTCGACGAGATAGGAGCGAACGACATGTTCTTCTTGCATCCAAACTTCCGCATAGACACAGGGAAGCAGATCTTGTTTGATCTCCCCATCATCGGATGTCTCCACCATAAACTCATTGCGAAAGCAACCTGTTTGTAGGAGTTTTTTATTCCCTTCTCCCCACCAGTATGGTTCATGCTCATGACCAATAACGAGCAACCGTTTGTGTTTCGAATGTCGAAGCATGGCCTGGTAGTATCGACGAACTGAGATATCTGCATCGTGAGAGCGAAAACGGTACAAGACCTCTTTAAACATGGTCCAGGTTAATTTTCGGAGTGGATCTTTTCCTTTCCAAACGCCAATCCAGTAATCGTGGAGCCAGTATTGCCAGAAACGAGACATCAGCAGATCTTTTAACTCTGGAAGTAGCTGAAACACGGTATTTCTGGGTTTGAGGCGATCGTAATGATACAGAGCTGGATGCATAGGTATGGTTGCTTCGAGAAGAGCTACACTTGCCCATGGGAGGTTGAGTATGGGCTCACCCTGGTACATGATAAAAGGCTGCGCAGGATCAATGTGAAACATGCTGTCTTTTTGGCTACCGTGCTCAATATGCACATCGCCGATTTCCACAGCCAATCCTGGGAATGAGAGGTTCTGTGGGTTGTCCAAGAGTGTTGTTATGGCAGCTTGTACTTCTGGAAACAGCAGCTCCTGGTCATGGTTGCCCACGATAAAGGTGACTTTGCGGTGGGCTTTGTCATAGGAAAGGAAATCTTGTAGGGCTTGGAAAAAAATGGAGTGTACAGAGGCTACCTTGTTCAACTTTGCAAGAGCGATATCTCTTGTAATACAGTGTGGGTATTTCCCCTCCACACTGACTTTTAAGAAGTCGAAGGTGTCTCCATTGAAGATGAGTTCCACGTGCTTGTTGTGAAAGGGCTCTTGGTTATAACTTTTAATTAATTGAGCCAGGTAGTCTGTCTGTGGGAAATCATCGGTAGGGCCACCACTGCCCATCTCGATATCACTGAGAATCACAAGAAGTTTGTCTGCTCTTGGTGGTGGAATAAGTAAATGGCGTTGCATTGTAACACTCTTCATTTAGGGACCATGCGCATCTTTTTATGCCTTGAAATCAGCTTTTGTTAGAAGTATGATGATTGCTGACTCAGGTCAAGGTCTTTGTGCTTCCTTTGGTTGGTATTCGAGTGATTGTTGTTGAGGGTAGATGTCGCGATATCTCCTGAAAACACCCTTTGGTGTGTTCGTACGTTTGACCTCTCATTTGATGTATTTCACCTCTCGGCGTGCTCGATATATGGGGGGCTTGGTCTCTCCAGACTTGATTTGTGTTTACTATTGAGATGAGCCTGAGCCTCAACATCCAACAACAACTTCACCTTTCTTTTGGACTGTCGCAAATTCGCAATGACTCCACGAAATCTCACCATCCTACCCATCCACG
>JALTMC010000510.1 GCA_027005175.1 Myxococcales bacterium | reverse complement strand
CTCTGGCAGTTGACCGTGAAAGAAGTGGTCAGCCTTGTTGACGATATGTGTCCGTACGGGTGAGGGTTTAAACTGTTGTGCGTAGTCCTCTAGTGCGTTTGGAGTACAATACTGATCGTTTGCCCCCAAGATCATATGCAGCCCCCACTTTTGCGGGACGGGAAAGGTAGGCACTTGAAAATTTGCCAATGGAGGTGCGATAAGCACGACACCATCGGCATCATTAAAGGGTATAGACAAGTATCGACCGATCACACCTGTTCCAAAAGAAAAGCCGACCAGAAGCAACCCTTCTTCCACCAGACCTTCCTCTTGCAGTCGTTGAATTGCACCCGAGAGATCATCCACTTCATCCACGCCCTCTCCGTAAGAGCCCTCCGATTTTCCCACTCCACGAAAGTTGAACCGCAGCGCAGATCCCTCCATGGAAGCGACGGCTCGCATCGCCGCGTCAATGACCTTGTTGTGCATACTCCCGCCATGAAGAGGATGTGGATGACACAACACAGCCCCCCATTTTTGGGTTCCACGATACAACTTGCCTTCCAGCTGCAAGGTTTGTGTGCCAGTGGTAGGAAAGACGATGGATTCTTGTCGAGGACTTGGAGGAAAACTATGTTGAGACATTGTATTAGGCTGTTTTTGAGCAATCAAGAGGTTGAACCTGAAGTGGAGTCAGGGATTGGAGCTGATCGATGAGACACGAGTGACGCGCGATCAGGCTGGCGAGAGAGATCCCATGCAAGGTATCTTGGATGGCGCGAGTGATCTGCCGCCAGACCTCCTGTGTTGCACATCCACCACTGAGTTTGCAGAGGTCAGGAGAGTCGAGGCAGTCCGCAATTGACAGAGAGCCTTCAAGAATCTCAAAGACTTCATCCAGATGGATTTGGTCGGGGTGTCGAGACAGCCGGTAACCGCCAGAAGGCCCGCGAACTCCTTCCACCACGCCCGCTTTACGCAAGGGGATAAAGAGTTGTTCCAGATACTTCTTTGAAATATTTTGTCTGGACGCGATGATCTGTAGCATCAACGGCTGGTTTGATGCTTGCTCATACTGCAATGCCAACTCAATTAAAGCACGAATCCCGTACTCAGCTCGGGTTGAGAGTTTCATCTGTCAGTCTCCTGCACTGATCTCCAGATGGAATCGAGTTTGCTCATACACCTGTTGAGCAACCTTTTCCACCTGGATTAAATCGGGAAGTTCATCAACACGCACCCGAACCACACGTTGTGCTTTGATCGGAGCAGGGTCTTTACTCATCCCCCATGTTGCAGGAATGATAGAACGCACTTCCTGCTTAATCCCATACAAATTAGGTTCGGGGTTGATCGCCAACTCCCAACCCGTTTCTTCACGTAGATCAGAGAGCATATCCTCATAAGACTCCCCTATCTCTGGAGTCAAAAAGCTGAGCACGATGCGCTTGCCTTTCTTACTCTTTTTGTAAGGTTGGTGTTCACACATTGCGAACGCTTCTTCAATGCGCTGGTACGCACGGTTGATCTCCAAAGGACCATCCGATGCAATAAGACTTTCCTGTGATTGGGGCATTTTCTTAATATGCCACTCCAAGCGATAGCCTGTCTCTTTGCGATACGTCTCACTTAGCTTGGATACCTCCCAATCGAGTGCATCCGCTTCCAGCTCGGAAGGTTGGTAGATGGTCAGTCGCACCGTTTCTTTTTCGTGCATAATGGATGGGTTTTTCACAAGCTGCCAGGATGTCGGCAAGAGACATCGAGCCCGCTCATCCAAGGCAGCATGATGAGGCATTTCATTTAACACCACATTCCATCCCGTCTCCTTGGATAGACGAGCGAGTATCTGAGAATACTCTCGCTCTGCGACCTGTGGAAAACGAAAGAACAGGAGAAGCTGACGGTTTTCTTGCCGCGCCCCTTTCTTGTAAAGCCCTGTCTCTGGAGAAAAACACTCTGCCACATACTGCAAAGCCTGGTTCATCTCCATCACACTTGAATCACCCGATTTCTGAGAGCGTTTTCCTTGACTCGAACCGGATTGTGGAGTCCGTAAACGATAAAGATGCGGTCGCTTTCGATCGGCAACAAAGTAGATTTGGTCGTGGTCCAACAGCTCTTGAAGAGCGTCTGCATCCTCCGAGGAGAATCCTTTCTGTGGACCGTACCACCGGGCATGTAGGTCGGCCAATCGATACAAGCCACGACGCCCAGTTTCGGCCCACAAGGACTGATGAAGGTGGGAGAGAGAGGAAGCATTGAGAGATTGGTCCGTCCCACCGATACGCGGCGCTTGGGCACGCCGACGAGGCGCATAAAACACTTTTCGCTGGGCATTAAATTCAAGGATTTCGCCGTTGCTGGGAGCCAGGACATTGCAGGCAACCACACCGTCCACGGTGTTGGCAAGAGCTTCACGAGCACCATCGTCGCCATGCACAAGAATAACACCTTGTGATGGTGACATCTGATGAATCAAACCCGAAATTTCTCCCGCATCCGCGTGAGCCGAGAGAGAGTAACGCTCAACGCGACAATGTACAGGTAGATTTCGGTCACCAATACGCCAGCGACGCTGTGCAGGGGCTGCTTCTGCCAATTCAAGCAATCGCCGACCCGGAGCTTCCTCATCCTGGTAGCCGGTGATCGCGATCATATTTTGTGATTCACCCACAAGGTGGGAGGCATAATAGGCGGAAGGTCCACCTGTCATCATGCCTGAAGATGCGATAATACAGCACGCACCGCCCTCTACAACTTGGTCTCGCTGATGCTTGGAACGTACGCGAAACACGGAGCCTTCTGCGGGGAAGAAGGGATTTTGCCCCCCCCTCATATCGCTGCGCAAGTGTTGTTGCAAATAGGTGGGAAAGCGGCTGTACGTATCGCAAACGGCCTGAACCAATCCATCGACAAAGATAGGCATGGGAGGGAGTTTACCGCGATCGATCGCTTTGCGTAGAATCAAGATAATCTCTTGGGCTCGCCCCACTGCAAAGGCAGGAAAAAGAACTTTGCCCCCTGACTCAATAACATCAGCCACAGTGCGAATCAGATTGGATTCTTGCGTAGGTCGGTGGGCATGCAGACGGTCACCATATGTTGATTCAACGATGATAACATCTGGTTCCATCATAGGTGGCAGCATCCCAGGAACGGTACGCTGGTCCGTGACAGAGATATCCCCACTGAGCAAGATCGAACCGGAACGACCTTGAAGCGAGATCGAACTCGCACCAAGAATATGACCGGCGGGATGAAATGTAGCTGCCACATTCCCCTGAACAGAGGAGACGGGATAGTCGAAGGGGATGGGCCGAATCACACCGAGACAGGACTCAACAGACTCCGAAGGGTACAGCGGTATCTCCCCCTCATGTTGGTAACGCCCGTTCATCAATCGTAAGCTATCAGCCAACAAGATACGCACAACCGCTGCCGTAGCGGGTGTCATGTAGATGGGAACATTTGGGTACGCCATATGAACAAGAGGCAACGCACCTGAGTGGTCCATATGAGCATGTGTCAAGAAGATACCATCAAGAGGACCTGCTTCATCCTTAATACGAGCAAGGTCAGGGAGCTGGTTGCTTCCCTGCTCACCGATCCGTATACCTGCATCCACCAGCAGGCGTACATCACCAAACTCTACAATGGTACTGGATGCGCCGACTTCATCAGCCCCACCCAAAGGAATGACACGCATAGTTCCGTCCTATGACTCCTATTTAAAACCCGCCCCATGTTTCACAAGCATCCTACCTGAACACTAGGGTATACCACAGAAACAAAGTTAAGTCTTGTTGCTCAAGAATGAGAATAAAAAATTCAGGCCGAATCGAGATGCGCGTTGACTCACGACCCGAGTTGGCCTTATACCATAGGCCAAATATGCCCTTGAGAAGCAACATTCGCCACAGGAGTTTATGATGAAGATCAGCAAAATTCATGCCCGTGAGATTCTTGATTCACGTGGGAACCCTACTGTAGAAGTCGAGGTTTGCCTCCACAATGGAGCGGTGGGTCGCGCAGCAGTTCCGAGTGGTGCCTCCACAGGAATTCACGAAGTACTTGAGATGCGTGACGGCGATCCAGCTCGCTATCAGGGCAAAGGAGTACAAAAGGCAGTCCAACATGTCCAAGAAGAGATAGCACCCCAGCTATTGGGCAGCGATGTGACCCAAC
>JALTMC010000509.1 GCA_027005175.1 Myxococcales bacterium | reverse complement strand
ACCAGAGGCTATGAAGGAGAGAATATCCCCGTCCATGACTCCTTGACCAATATGACCATACCCCTGGGCACAGATCCCACTCACCTGGCCCAACTGAAGATGTCATCTCCAGATGCTCTGTCATACCTGGAACAAGAAGAAACCCTGTTCGAAAAAGAGCCACCCAGCTCTCTCAAAGAAGCTGTAGCACAGGCCGCCTCAATCCAACCAGAAAAACAAACTCAGACTCCGCCCCAGGCCCAGACCCAGACCCCATCCCAAACTCAGACCCAGGCTCAGACTCCATCCCAAACGCAGACCCAGACGCAGACGGAGGCCCAGACGCAGACGCAGACTCCGCCGGAGACAGCTCCCTCAACGCTTGCCGCCCTCTCTCCTCACCAAGAGCCCCTTATCGCTCTGCGGGAGGAGGACCCACTTGAACACACCCTTGACCATCGACCTGATGCAACAACAAAGTCTGATACGACACAGGAATCCGATGGAGCAAGAGAGCCCGATCGAGCGTTACCAGAGTCTTCTCATTCTGTCGTAAAACCGGAGCTTCCTGCTGATTTTTTCGAGTTGCCGGAACATGAAAAAACGGCAAAGTATCAAAAAGTAGTCATACCGCCTCAACCCACAGAGAAGGAAGTTCCAGACTTTTCGCATCTTCCGCCCCCCCCCATGATTTCGGAGCCAGAGGCTCTGGAGCCTCCTATCGATGATGCCATGCCGGAACCAGAGTCACCGGCACAGCAGACGGCACCACCTTTGCAGCCGGTCCTTCCCCCGCCGACTCCCATAGAATTGCAAGGAGGTTTCCCCCAGCAACCGGCCCAGATGAAGGTCCCGACAAAAGTCGAGCCTCCCCCTCCTCCTCTTATGACAGTACAAACTCCTCCACCTGCGAGGACAGTACAACCCCCCCCTGATAGGCGAGGCGAGCCGATCAATTCAGTCCAAGTAGAAGCCCCTCCACCTGCAAGGACAGTACAACCCCCTCCACCTCCCGTTGGGATGCAAGAAACAGAGAGTTCCGTTGGGATATCTCCGAGCCTGGGTGGAACAGCATCGTACCAGGTCCACAGAACTCAGCCCACACAAGACACCTTACAAGCCAATCCACCTCCCGTTGCAGAAGCAGGCTCCTTTGTGGGTCCCGCTCCATTTTTACAAGCAACCACAGGAGGCACATTACAACTTCCCATGCAAGGGTCAGTTCCTCAATACTTGCCTGGCTCCAGTGCAAACTCGTATCAGAGAACTCCACACACAGGATCTTTTCGTATCACACACAACACAGGCTCCTTCCAACATGGGGGCCTGGGTCCGAATGCAAAAGCTCCTGCGTTGGAGTCATCGATTCCAAAGACTCTAGCAGAAGTCGACGCCTTGCTCGACGACTCCCCTGTCTCTCTCACCCAATCACAATGGCAGTCGGAAGAGACCTTTTTCTTATCTCCACAACATTATCCCATCCGATTTCTAATCTTCTGTGTGTTGCTCGGTGCGTTGAGTTGGTGGGCGTATCGAGTGGTCGTGCCGGCTCCACCCAATACAACAGACAGCCTAGAGAATCAGAAGCCCTGCTATGCTCGTGTTCGTATTCAAACAACACCATCCAATGCAGAACTCTGGCTCAACAACCAACAGTTGGGGAATACCCCCTATTTGTATCGTGATCGCTGTAGCAAACGCATCACATTTATGATCCGACACCCAAGCTATGGCAAACATCCACACATCGTACAACTGAATGAGGGAGAAAGTGAAGTCATCATCCCTCTATACCGCCCCAAAGTTCGACCAAGGACGCCACGAAGGAGACAGCAAGGTAGACGGTATCGACGCAGACGCAGACGCAGACGCTACCAACGTTACCGAACCATTCTCTTGTTGTCACGCCCCTCCAATGCACGTGTCTACTATCGGGGACGTCGCCTATGTCGCACACCTTGTCGTCTTCGCGGTAGACTGTATAGACGCCGACGGTACCTGTTGCGCTATCGTGGCTACCGCAGCAGATCGATACGAATTCGATTCACAAAGAGGCGTTATCGCTATCGTTACCGCCTCCGTCGTCGAAATTAAACGCCGCTCGACTTTGTAACCCAACAACAATGAATCTCTGGTAGAAAGAACTCCCACGTGAGCATTACTCTCGCCCCAGGAACCACCCTCATCAACGAACAATATACTCTTACATCCAAGTTGGGTGAAGGTGGTATGGCCAGCGTCTGGGCCGCAACCAAAAATGCCACCCATCAGGAAGTGGTGCTCAAGATACTGTTACATACGATCCAAAGGGATGAAGACCGTCGTGAGATGTTTTTGGAAGAGGCCAACCTCTCCAGCCAACTTCATCATCCAAATATCGTTGAAATTTACGGAGTCGAACGCTGGCTCAATCTCGACATTATCCTTATGGAGCGAATTTGGGGACACTCTTTGAATAAGTTACTCCTCCAAACCAATCGAACAAAGCAATTTGTTCCCTGGCCTATCGCCGTCAAGCTGATCACCCTGGCCTGCAAAGCTCTTCATTATGCCAATGTAACCGCACACGTGGCCGATCAACCGCTGAAGCTTATCCATCGCGACATCAAACCTGCCAACCTGATCTTAACCACGGATGGTACTCTCAAAGTCATCGACTTTGGTATCGCGAAAGCCACCACTAGCCAGATCAAAACACGAACAGGGCTGGTAAAAGGAACAGTCGCTTATATGTCGCCAGAGCAGCTACACGCCGATCCATTGGATATCCGCTCTGACTTATACTCTCTCGGTGTCGTGTTGTATCAACTTTGTACAGGACACCGACCCTTTAAGGGAGAGAGCATCGCTGCACTCATCCTGAAAATTCTCGGTGAATCTCCTCCTCCCATGCTGGAAAAAGCACCACATCTGCCTACCGCTTTAATCAGGCTTGTAGAGCAGCTTCTGGAGAAAGACAAAGAACGTCGTCCTCTCACCGCACTCGCACTTCAACTTTCACTCGAAGAATTGTTAAGAAAACACAACCAACCGATCCATCAAGCCGAGCTACAAGAATACGCACGACAACAATTTCCAGACCTATTTCGAGAGTGGGAGGCACGCTTTCCTGAATGGGCCTCTTCTCATGAGACAGTTCCCGAAATTCCGACACTACGCGGGTCAGAGAGACCACAAGAACATTACGATTCAGAGGATACGTTGCCCCAGCGTCCACATGCAAGCCCTCCAGCAGGGCTGTCACAGTCTGTTCAAGAGAAGCTGGCACAAATACCAGCCTTCGCCCCAACGATAAACCCGGATGATACCCCCTTAGACGTGGGTTCTTTCGGACAAGAATCAGCCCTTCCAAAGCCCGACACACACGCACAGGGACGGGCAAAGACACTGCATTCCAGCAACACATTGGCAGCCCCACCGGGTCCAACAGCCCAATCCAGCAATCCATCAAAGACTCTGGCTGAAGATGCAGTGCCACAGTTCTTTCGAGTGGATGGGCGACTTGCCAATTCCCCCCTCCATACGAACACAACAAGCCCGCCAGAAGCCGAGACCTCACGTTGGGTGAATGAGCATGAATCCGTTTGGGAAGACGACGATGAAGATGAAACGATCTACCAGCGTTCTTCTGTGGCCGACCAAGCAAAAATCCCGGAAGCCACGACCCTAAAAAGCCCTCCACCAAAAGCGGACAAAGACACAACCCTTCGCGAAAAAGCCAAAATCCCGGCACCAACACACCATGCTCCAGAGATTCGCTTGCCTGCTGCCTTAGCCAACCTCCCTGCTGACGGCGTCATCCACGCCTCCTCCCTGCTCAAAGAAGAACACAAACCCGAAAGGTCAGAGTCTGTACCCCCAACCTCCCCACAGAAACGTTCACGAACCTTCCTGTTGCGGATCGCTGCAACCCTCACAGGACTCGGCCTTGCCGCCTTGCTATGGTGGTGGTTTCATTGACAACAACCGGAGCATCGCTCCAAGCCCCACGACAAAGATGAATCATGCATTTTGAACGGGTCTGTGTTTCGTGATAGAAAGAAACACTAGACACTTTGTGCAAAGAAATGCAACTTATCCAGTGGTAAGACGTCTGAATACTGTGCCAGAGTCAATAGATAGATAGAACCCAGAAGTACGTTTAGGAGTTTTCAATGGCCTTTCAGTCTGGAGGCGGCAACGGCAGAACATCC
>JALTMC010000508.1 GCA_027005175.1 Myxococcales bacterium | reverse complement strand
TGGGCTGCGAGCATTCGACCGCTTGGATCAAGCATTGTCGAATCACCGTCGTCATCGTCCACTCCATAATGGCCGACATTGGGTTGGAATGAGCCGCTTCCCGCGCCTTGATTTGGATAGCTTGGAGTATTTGGATAGCTTGGAGAGGGAGGTGCAGGTGTCCCGTAGGGGCTACCTCCGGCAACAGCTACGGCATGTTGGGGTTGGGCGTATTGTCCTGAGCCAGGTTGAGGGTGAGAGCCCGAATGGGACGGTGTGTGTCCGGTTGTCTGAGGAAAGCCACCTGTATAAGAACCATGGAAAGCCTGCCCCCCATTGGGAGCACTCCTCTCTTGCTGGTAAGCCTGTTGTTGGTAAGCCTGTTGTTGATAAGCCTGTTGTTGCATCTCTGGGGCTTGGGTCTTCTGGAACGCTTGGGGGTTGGCTTTCAGATACTGAAAGAAAGGATCGTAAGCGGCTGTGCGCTGTTTTTCCTTTTCAATATCAGCAGCAAAGACCGTTCTTACGTGCTGAGCGAGATCCTGCCGGGTAAAGATGGGGGGGTTGGAGTAGAGGAATCGCTGTAGATCCTCATGCATCTCACTGGCGTACGTATACCGCTCGTTGGGGTCACGGGCCAAAGCTTTAAGGGCTATTTCGTCCAAGGCCGGTGGAACTGCAGGATTTTTGGAGCTTGGGGGCAATATCTCCATATTTCGAATCATTTCAAGGGTGTGGAAGTCGCTCTCTCCCACAAACAGGCGGGCACCGGTCAACACTTCATAGAAGATCACACCAAGGGCAAAGATGTCGGAGCGTTGATCCAGGGGCAAACCCTGGATCTGTTCGGGCGACATGTAGGCAAACTTTCCTTTGAGGATGCCTGCTTGTGTGCGACCCATCTTGTTTTGAGCCTTCGCTACACCAAAGTCGATGATCTTTACGTCACCATCGTACGAAACCAAAATATTTTGAGGAGAGACATCGCGGTGGACGATGTTGATCGGCTCTCCATTGTCATCTTTCTTGCGATGAGCATAATCCAGGCCTTCACAAGAGCGAGCGATGGTATAAGCCACCAATTTTGGGTCAAGGGGCTCTCCACCCTTGCGTCGGGCGCGGTCAAAAATTGTACGTAGATCACGACCGTGGATGTACTCCATGGCGATGAAATAACTACCATCCTCCTGACCCAACTGAAAGATCTGGACTATATTTGCATGGCTGAGTTTTACAGCGATTTTGGCTTCGTCTGTAAACATCGTTATGAACTCTTCATCTTCCGCAATATTCGGAAGAATTCGCTTCATAGCAACGGTCTTTTCGAAGCCATCGACACCAAAGGTTTTGGCTTTAAACACCTCTGCCATACCGCCCACTGCGATACGATCCATCAAGAAGTATTTGCCAAAGGGTATTGCTTTCTTCAAGGGCACACGTCCTTCCAGTTCCCGAATTTCGGGACACACTTCCCCATAGGGTTCCTCCAACCTACCCAATGTGTTGCAAGTTGTCAACTCTGTGGCAGGTCCTAAAATACAGGTTTTCCTCTGTATCTGGGATGTCCTTGCTCGGCTTTGAGGTCGAGGTTGGCTCTTTTTTCACAGTTTCGGGTTGCGTGAGGTCTTACTTATCCTATATATAATCGACATCTTCTCCAGAAAGTTTGATCGTTTCATCAGATGTGAGGAAAAAAATAGAGTGAACGAGCGAATGGATGAACAGTTGCTTCAGCACCTTTCTTGTGTTGTCTTTGATCTGGAGACTACAGGTCTAGGAAGGAAGGCCCGCATTGTTGAGCTGGCGGCTGTTCGCCTGGATGCCTGGCAACCGACTGCCGAAATACAAACCTTAATCCAGCCCGGAATACATATCCCTTCCTCTGCTGCAAAGATCCATCACATTACAGATGATATGGTCACTGATGCGCCCACATTCAAGCAGGTCGCACCTCAACTTGTCTCATTGATGCAAGATGCTATCCTGGTTGGACACAATATCTTCTCCTTTGATCTGCGGTTTCTTACAAAAGAACTGCGCGAGGTTTATGGCGTGGGGCCTGACCATTGGGCTGTAGACACATTGCCTCTCGCTCGAAAACTCATGCCAGGAGTCTCACATAAACTGGGCGATCTTGCTGCCGACTTAAATATTCCTCTGATTGCTCATCATGCGATGAGCGATGTCTATGCTACTGCAGAGTTATGGATGAACTTGGTTCGCACCTTGATGTATCGAGGAGGCAAACAGTTATTGGATATCTCAAGGTTTTCTGCTCTGCGAGAGCTTGACGGCGTTGGCCTACCTCGCTTTGAAGAACCCCCTTTTGTCCCTTTACTGCCCCGTGCGTGAACTTCGACCACTTGTACGGAGCGGGTCGAAACAAACAAGATGATTGTAGGAGATGTTAAATGAGAATTCGTCGTTTGAGTTGGCTGCTTCCTGTACTTTGTATGCTTTGGCTTGGGTGGTCTTCCCTCGCTATCGCTGAGTCTCATCCATCGCTGGATTATATTCAAAGAAATAGGTTGCAAATCCAAATCGGCTGGACCGGGATCGTCTTGAACAAAGGTGGAGAGACTGCTCGGCCTGGGCTGATGGGTCTTGGTATTGAGCGGCTATTCCAAGAGTCTCCCGAAGCCCTCAACTTAATGGGGACTTATCGAAGCCTGCGTCTGAGTGGGTTTGTTCTGTGGACGTTGGGACTCGCTACACTGGTGACAGAGATCGTCTTGCTCCTGGCTGCTCCCAGTTTGATGAGAGGCAATATCGCAGGTCTCTCTCCCTTGTTTTGGGGTCTTATGATTGGAGGCTCTGTGGTTGGCTTTGCTGGAGGGATTATGATGAGCGCTTCCAACTTATTCCTGTCGCGAGCTGTCTCTGTCTATAATCGAGATCTCTTTCGTCGTGCTCGAAAACGAAAGTGGAGTCTTCACTTCCAAATCCTTCCACAAGGAGCAATGCTCGCGATGGGGTATCGATTCTAGCCTGAATCTTCCGTGAATATCCGGGGAGGAGCGTGAACGTAACAACTTCCGTGAATACTCAGGGAGGAGCATGAACGTAACAACTTCCGTGTGTGGAAAATGCAATATCTCCGATGGTGAAGCCTTGCCCATTCAAAAGCTGATGTCGGTAAAACAACGCTCCTAAGGTATTAACACAACCTTGCCCAAGTTCTTGCGATCCTGGATATAGTGATGAGCGTCTGCCGCTTCTTCCAGTTTAAAGGTTTTGTCGATGTGTGGATTGAGGTGACCGTCGTTGTGCATCTGGATTAACTCTTGTAACCATCTTTGAATACGTGGCACTTCGTCCCACATCCGGCCCATATTGACACCAAAGACACCTTTATTCTCGTTCATTAAACGAATCGGATTGAACATGAACATGGGCATACTCCACATCGCTTTGAGTAAGGTCCAGAGGTTTCGCCTTTTCCCTGAAACTCCTGTCGAAAAACCAAACATTCCCAAACGACCTGTCGCGGATAGTGAGCGGTAGCTCTTTTTAAAGGAGTCACCCCCCACTGCATCAAGGACCAACTCAACGCCTTTGCCCTGGGTGATCTCCAGTGTGCGCTTCTCAAAGTCTTCTGTTCGATAATCGATGAGGTGTTCCACACCTCGCTCTCGTAAAAAATCGTGTTTGCCTGCAGAAGCGGTACCTATAACCTTGGCACCAATGGCTTGGGCGATCTGGATCGCCGACAATCCAACTCCACCTCCAGCTGAATGAACCAGCATCGCATCTCCCTTTCGGAGACCACCCATGACAATCATAAGTTGGAATGCTGTCAGGTAAGTCACAGGAAAGCCACCACCCTCGATGACTGACATGGTCTTCGGTCGCTCCACAAGCTGAACAACAGGAACACAGATGACATCGGAGTATCCGAAGAATCGACACATTCCAATGACATCTTTTCCTTGCCAGGATGAGTCGACTCCCTCTCCAAGGGCGTCAATCTCTCCAGAGACTTCGTACCCTGCAACACCTGGTATCCCAGGAAAGTCTGGATATTGACCCATGCGAGCCATAATGTCTGCAAAGTTAATTCCGGCAGCACCTACTCGAATTCGAACTTCTCCTGCTTTTGGCTCGGGATCATCCGACTCCTTGACCTTCAGTACTTCGGGGCCACCGCTCTTTGTGATCCATACCTGACGCATCTGCCTCTCCTCTCGCTGTTTT
>JALTMC010000507.1 GCA_027005175.1 Myxococcales bacterium | reverse complement strand
ATCCATCTGTAGGGGGAGAACGTCAATTTTTGAGTGTGACGTGTTCGTAGAGGTTTCGCTTTCTTATGACCAACATTCCAACGTTTTGCTTTACTTCCTTGCTCCATCCCACTACAAATCAAGTCTGAAGGATGAAGTGAGAAGAGTTGACTCTCCTCGCATGCTTGTAGTACTCACTCCTCTTCACCCACAGAAAAGAGAGGAAGTCCATGTTGAACAAAAATCTTCGTATTGTGTTTGCCTTATTCACTGCAACTATGTTGGTACTTGTGGCCTGCAAAAAGAAGAAGGCGACATCAACTCCAAGGCATACAACAAAGCGTACAACAAAGACTCCAGCAGAAAAGACAGGCAGTATCGTTGGCAAAGTTGTGACGTACAAGTCAGGGAAGACGACCCTTAAGGGCTATATCGCTTACGACAGTTCCAAGAAAGGCAAACGACCCGGCGTGATCGTGGTTCATGAGTGGTGGGGGCACAATGCCTATGCCCGAAGACGAGCAAATATGTTGGCAAAGCTCGGCTATGTGGCTCTTGCTCTCGACATGTACGGGGAAGGAAAAAAGACATCACACCCCAAAGACGCCAGCAAGTTTATGATGGCAGTGATGAAAAATATGAAGGAAGGAGAGAACCGCTTCAAGGCAGCCAAAGAGTTGCTGGAAAAACACCCGATGACAAACCCTGCCAAAGTTGCTGCCATCGGCTACTGTTTTGGTGGTGCGATTGTGTTGCACATGGCACGCACCGGCTTCGCTCTTAAGGGGGTAGCCAGCTTCCATGGAAATCTTACCTCCATGAGAAAGGTCAAAAAAGGCGACATCAAAGCCGAGATATTGGTCATGAATGGCGGTGCCGATCCCTTTGTCAAACCAGAGGCGATCACCGCATTCAAGAAGGAGATGACAGACGCTGGTGCCAAGTTTAAGTTCATCAGCTACCCCGGTGCCAAACACGCCTTCACCAACCCTGATGCCACAGCAAAGGGAAAGAAATTCAAACTCCCCCTCGCCTACAACAAAGAAGCAGACCAAAAATCTTGGGCAGAAATGAAGACATTCTTCACCCGGATCTTCGGAAGCTAACCACAGGATCCCTTTCCTTGACAGTTCCTACTTTTCCCGATTCTTCGGAAACCAACCACCAGTTCCCTCTCCTTGATAGTTCCTGTTTTCCCCGGTTCTTTGGAAGTAGACCGCTGGCTTCCTTTCGTTGACAAATCCTGTGTTCAATGCTATCGAACGGTAGCGAAATGACGTGTTGGAAACAGGATTGTATTTATGTGGGTGAAGTCTCCCTTTCATCAGAAAAGTTGGCTGGGTCAACTTTTGGTAATTGGTATCTTTGTACTGGCAATACCGCTAATCATCGAGTGGACTCATTCCATTGGATACCCCATCTCAGGTGAGCACAACCACAGACAGGCCGATACCTTCTCTGTCGCATTAAACTTCTTGGACCACCCCAACTTTTTTTATCCACGTGTGCACCACACGTATGGTCGCACGGGAATCCATGGGATGGAAGCCCCGATAATTCCCTATACAGCATCATTATGGATGCGACTACTCGGCAAACAAGAGTGGCTTGGACGACTCAACACAGTGCTCTATTTCTTTCTAGGGATCCTGGCGTTGTCTCTTTATTTTCGGATGTCTCCGGGTCCTCATTCCTTTTGGATACCACTCAGCATCCTTTTCTTTTCCCCAATGACCTTGTTCTATAGTCGTCAGATTCAACCCGATATACCGATGGTATGTATCGGCTTGATGGCCCTCTACCTCGCACTTCGCTCACGTCGTCGCCGCTGGCCAAGCCTGCTGGTAGCCACACTTGTATTTGCCATCGGAGCCCTCTCAAAATATCCATTGCTTTTTGTTTGGCCAGCCTTTGTCGTTGCTGCCGTTCGCTGGCACTCTCTGTCATGGCGAGGACGAGTGGGCCGATTTGCCCTCACATGCATCCCCCTACTGTTTGTTGGGATTTGGATGATATGGGCTTCGTATCTGGAGAGGCGATTTGCCTTCGGCCTCCCCCAGTACTTTGCAGCTACCCCCAAACCCTCAGAGATCTGGAATAACGTAAAAAGCTTCAACCTGGGCCATGCTGTAGGGTATCTGCTCCCCAAATATGCCATCACCTACACCTTCTTTCCCATCGTAATCTATGGTCTCCTGCTCTCCTTCCAACGCAAGTACCGAGAGTGGGCTGCACCGCTGTGGTGCTGGATGCTTGGTGCCCTCTTGCTGGTTTTAATGTTCACCACACGCCTCAACTCACACAACTATTATGCGATGTTGTATATCCCACCTATCTGGCTCTTTGGTGCTTTGGGCCTTCATCGCATCTGGCTATGGCTCAGATACCCGCAGTTTCGTCGTGAAGATGGTAACTTTCAAGAGTCCGCTCAGGAAGTGCCATGGGTGCTGGGCATATGGGTGGCTCTCTACCTCACCCAGCAGCCTTGGGGCTGGAGCCAGGGTGTTGCCCTGATCGCAGGTTGCCTCTATCTGGGCATATCCACTCTCAAACAACGACACGCAAACTCATTGCAAGAGCACATCCGTCCTCTACTCGTTGTCGGCATTACCCTTTTTCTGGTCTCCGTTTCCCTCAAAGCATCGCAAGCCAAGCTTCACGAACGCTGTACCCGCCTGGGGGCTCCCGTCTCCTTCACACTTCGCGCTCAAGCCCTACGAACGTTGCTCCAAGGACGCGTGAAACCGGACGAACCCATTGTCATCATTGCTACCTACAACCCCTGGTTCTTGCATGCTGCCAACCGCAAAGGTTGGACTCACTATGAAAGATCCCTGTTCCACGGAAATCGTGGACTCCGCTATTATCGACAACGGGGCGTCCGATGGATCGTAGTGTCCAGACGTGTCACACACCATACCCCTCGCATATTGCGAGGAATCCCCCTCACAGCGCAAGCCCAAGAATGGCAACTCTACAACATCGAAAAAAGCAAACACTAACCCAACGAAAGAATCCCCCATATGGAAACAAGTGGACCGTATTCGGCCTACCTCCCATGGACTCAGACGTTGTTCCCGCTCGCGATGAACAACGTGAATCATGCGAGCGATGCGGACGAAGTACCTGACTCCGACGCAATTTGCTCTGTCGCAATTTGTTTAATTTTATGAAGCATGGATTGAAAGCCATTCCGACGGTTAATCGTTAAATGACTATCCAGACCCAGCTTCTCAAAGACATCTTCCGTAGAGGAAGACAGGATCTCTTCTGGCGTTTTTCCAGAATAAAGATGCTGTACAATCCCAATCAAACCTTTCACAATAGCTGCATCACTATCTGCCATAAAATCGATCGTAGGAGGGTCACCTTCTGAAACTTCAGCCACCAACCAAACCTGACTAATACAACCGCGCACTTTATTTTCATCCGTGCGATACTCTTCAGGAAATTCCGGAAGCTTTCGCCCCAGATCAATGATATACCGATACCGCTCCTCCCAATCACCCAAAAACTCGAAATTCTCCACCAACTCTTCTAATGTCATATCCACAACCTACAAGCTGTATTGTATTCGAAAAACAAGCAGAGACAAATCATACCTCGCCTCTACAACAATGCTCACAACAACGATAGTCATCACAAAAACCGCGATCAGGACAACAAGAGTAATCGTCATCACAGCAATTCTACCAATGATGACAACTGATAATACGTTTTGCGCTGCATTTCAAGTAACGTGACAATGAATGAGCCGACTTTGTCGGTTTTTTTCTCCTTAAAGTGGGAGTCTCTCACCACGAGAGAAAGAAACAAAGTTGCTACTTGCCCTTAAGATAAAATTTACAGAGATTCAGTGCTCCCAATCTATATCAGCGATAGCTACCCCTTGTTTGTCATAAGACCCCTCCCCCTATCACTTTCTGATAGGACTTCAACTTCCCCCTCCCCACCAACGGTGGAGGAGGGGGATAGAGCTTATGATGTATAGCACGGTGTCACTTTCAATCACATGTGTTTACTACGGTAATACTGTAGGTAGAAGCACCAGCCGTGTGAAGAGGATTTATCAACCGCAACAAGCTTGGCTCAAAGGTATATTTGCAAGCTTTCCAAATATACCTTGTTCTTGTTTCATAAGTCGCAGTCTCATTGTTTTGTTCCCCCTCCCCACCGGCGGTGGGGAGGGGGTTAGGGGGA
>JALTMC010000506.1 GCA_027005175.1 Myxococcales bacterium | reverse complement strand
TAGCCGGCACCTTTGAGGATCGATGCTAGGATGTTTTGGGGGTTGAGAAAGACTCCACCTCCAGTGACGGGCTTTCCTGTGGTTGGGTTGATTTGGAAGGCAGACATCCCAATATCTGCACTGGCACCAATGACTTGGTTGTGTGGAACCCCAGCTCCGATGAGTAGGCAGCTCGACACGAGGAAATGGTCTCGACCGTCTTTGCTGTTGATCAGTGGTGTGCGTGCAAACTCACTAAAACAAACGATGGTGGTGTTGTCGAGCAGGTTCTTGCCTGGGAGTTGAGGGTGTGGTGTCGCTTTGAGGTCTGTGACCAGCGTGGATAGGGCTTTAAAGCCTTGGTAGAGGCGGTTGGGTTGATCTTTGGCCCAGTTGTTGACGTGGGTGTCGAGGCCGCGAGCGAGTTCGATGGTGATGCACTGAGCGAGTTGCTCTTTGACGGCTTGAAAAGCCAACGCGGCCTGGGCTTCGGGTGAAGTGGTGGTCTTTATGCCGTACCGCTTTGCGATGGCCACCATCTTGGGATCTTTTTTGTTGAGGAAGTCAAAGTGTTTGCTGAGATTGCTGTCGACAAGGGCCTTCGCTTTTCTCTGTGCAGCCTGAGCGAGAGACATTAAACCATCACTGTTGAGACTCGTAGGGTCGCAGATGTCGGAGGTTTGGCGATATTCATTGAGTAACTTTTGGAGTTCTGTGGGTAAGGCGTCGGGTCCACTTCGCAAGGTGCTGACGAGGTCGGAAGAGCTGGTGGCTTTGAGTCCGGTAGCGAAGGTGGGATGGCCTTGGTTGTATGTTTCGACGCGAATCACAAGGTTGGGGATCTGCTTCACTTCACCTTGTTGGGCTACGATGCGGGTACCCCAAGAGGAGCCTTTGGCCGAGAGACCGGCGGGCATCTCGCCTGTGATGAAGTAACGACGGCCTATATCGTGGGCTACGGTGTCCATCATCACGCCGCGTACAACGGAGCTTACATCAAAGTGTTTGGCAAAGGGTGCCATCGCCGGACCAAAGCCGATTTGGGAGCCGCTTGGTTTGATAATATTTTTTGTGATAGAGACACCATCATCAAACTTGCTAGGCAGTCTATCCAGGCCGAGTTGGATCTGGGTCTGTCGGATCTTTGATTCGGGAAAGGCTCCTGGATAGCGAGGGTCAAGTGAGAGAAGTTGATCCCAGCCGCCGTTGAAATAGCAGAAGATAAAGTTGCGTGGGACCTTGGTTGGAGCAGCGATGAGTCTACCTGCTGACCATGGACCCATCATCATTGTTCCGGTGGTGGCGAGTCCCAAGGTCTTTAGGAATGTGCGTCGATCGAAATGCATCTTGGGCTCCTTCTCAGTAGGCGTAAAATTCAGGCGAGGTCAAGGTCGCGATACAAATCAACTCCCATGCCTTTGATTTGCTCTTGGTCTTGGCCAATACCTTGTCGTAGAGGACTCGTAGTTTGGCGATCCCCTGTGTTGAGGTTTTGGGAACATAGACCGCGTGGAACTTGAGGCGGATAAAACGCAGATTGGCGTTGACATCGTTTTCAAAGCGTAC
Source organism: Myxococcales bacterium (assembly GCA_027005175.1). Taxonomy (GTDB): domain Bacteria; phylum Myxococcota_C; class UBA6777; order UBA6777; family UBA6777; genus M3003. The sequence continues at coordinate 2,644 of JALTMC010000506.1, read as the reverse complement.
AAACTTTCGGGCGTTTGTGGCTCTTTTGTAGTCGGCTGGGATCGCCTGTTTGCATACGTTGGTGGCCATATCATCCATCAGCTTCATAAAGAGCTTGGTCATATCATCGTTGTTCTTGCCAAGCGAGATATAGTCGGCACCACCGAGGGTTAGTTTGAGGCGAGTGAACATATTCTGGCCATTTCTGTGCTTCCATGTGACACCGAAGAGATAAGGTATCGAGCGCATGAGCTTGTCCAGGTTGATTCGGCGAGCATTGCGACTGAAAAAAGCATTCAGCTTTGCCTTTTTGGCCGCCCCTGGCTTGAGTGTAGACCAGTGATTCTTAAAGGGCTTGGGTGGTATCTTATGCACCGGATCTTTGATCGGAAAGAACGGTGTCGCGATGGCTGGTGTTGCGTCTGTTGGGGAGTCCGATTTTCCCGAAACCTTCGATGGATCTGATGGATTTGATGGATTCGATGGCTTGGGGCCGAGTGTATTTTCTTCACAACCTACCAGGAAGGAGAGAGTACACACCATGAGTAGACAGAGAGTACGGTACATGGTTGTCTCCTTAAGGACGGTTTGAGTCGAAGCCACGTCGATACTCTTCGCTTTTTACGATAGCTTTGACGAGGGCTTTGATGCTGTATTTGTTATTCTTGAAGTTCTGCACAAGGGTATTTTGCAAGTCACTTTGTTGGCTTTGAAGATCATGTCCAGAGAACCAACTCCACATCTTCTTTACACCACAAGTTGCGATTTTTCCGTTGTTGATATCACGTTGAACCAGGGCGCTGGGGCCTTTCGCAATATTCTGTTCCATCGTGGGGGTTGCAAACACATAGGCGAGTAGCTGTCCTCGAAAGGGGTCCTCCAATTTGTGCTTGGGGTTCGCGAGATAGAGGGTTTTACAGTATGCTGGTTTTCTTCCTGTTTTTGCTGCACACTTGGGATCGAGTTTTGGGAAAGCTTTTGGGTCGAGGGGGAACCAAGCGTTTTCCTGCCATCGTCCCCAGTGGGAAGCCTCGGGTTCTATCGTGGTATGACAGTGCTTGCAGCCGCATCGCTTCATCAAGTTGGGCTGTTGGTGACAGACATCGGTTGGATCTGGAAGCCCTCCAGCAGGTGGTGTAAAGTACTGGCAAAGAAATGCATTGTGGTAGCGGTGCAATCGTCCCCTATTTGTGGCGTATTTGAGCATATAGAAGGGCAAGGTGAGGATACCAGCCTCTCGTGCGCCTCGTTGAAACTTCATCCACTTGTCTTTTTCATAATAGGGTATGGTTGGTATCTTCATCTCTAACTTTGACGGTAGAGTGAGTCGATTGGCGGAGCGAGGATTGACGTTGATAAAGTGTGATAGATGTCCATTGACCTCAGCATATTTGCTTAACAGAAGGTCTGTATAAGGGCGGTCGTTTTTGACAATATTGTCGAGAACACGGAGGGTTTGCTCCATCATAGAGGTGAGCACCTCTGTGTTCATACTTGGGAGTCGGGCAAGGTTGTCGCTGCCTCGGAAGCACCACTGCAACCGAGGACCACAACCACAGAGGATCTGATGAATCGCACCTCCCTTGTTGTTGGAGGTGTCGGTGGCACAGTAGTATGTTCTTTTGCCAAGCTTGGGTTGTCTTGCTGTCAATGCTGCGAGGCCACAGACCTTGACCTTTTTGGTGGGGTCTTTTTCCCAATAAGGGCTGACCATCACATAACCTTCTTGGGCTACGTTGGGCTTCTTTTGTCGTCGCTCTGTGTAGGCCGCCAGGCAGGTCTTGTATTGGTTGGTGCCTCGGATCTTACAGAGCAGTTGGCCGCTTTTGTCGTACTTTGCGGGCTGGTTGAGGCAGTGTACATTCAGACCTCGCATGATCACGCGAGCACCTTGTGTGCCACGGTCGATCATAAGCGTGTAGGATTGGCCCGCTTTGGCTTTTTCACCTCTGCTATTGACTTTGACAAAGGGTGCGATACGGAACCCTCCTTGTAGCCGCAAGTCGGTGATGTTGAGGGTGAGCAGATCTTTGAGATACTCACGCATCTGCCATCGAAAGAGGCTGGAATTGAGCATCCCATCGATCGTGGTGTCATCAACATAGCCTCTTTGGACCACTTGGTTGAGTTCGGCGTAGGATGGCACACGTCCTCGCAGGTCTAAGCTCAGGCGGCGAAGGTACTTTATGGCTGCCTGTATCTTACTCACCTGCGGGCTGGTGGGCTTACAGATCTGCGCTGACGTCCTCTCGATTCCTCCAACACTCCAAAAGATGATGCAGGAGAACAACGCAATTGTTCCAAGTCTTCTCATTGCTTTTTCCTCAAGGCTCTCACGGTTGATCTCCTTCTGCAAGTGAAATGTCTCTTCATTGCTTTTTCCCCGATGGTTTCACGGCTGATATCCTCCTGCGATCCAACTTTTGAACAAGGCGATCTGTGAGGCTGGCAGTGTTTGCCCAGGGGGCATATTCTTTGTGATATCGATCCTCTTTAAAATCTCGGAGGCGATGTCCCGGACTTGTTTGTATGTTTGGAGAGGGCGGAATCTGGCTTTCCCACCCGGTTTGTGACACCTGATACAATTTTCAGCCCATATCTGAGCACCACTCTTTTGTAGAACGTACGCTGGTGCCCCCGTAGCAGTCCCATCTGCAGTGGCTTG
>JALTMC010000505.1 GCA_027005175.1 Myxococcales bacterium | reverse complement strand
TCGTCAAACAAAGATGGGCCTCTTTCGGGCGATGATGACTAGTTTATCACCCATTTCGAGACCAGAAAAAGAGAAGTCGCCAGGATTAACCATCATCACAGGAGGAGTACCTCGCTGAATACCAACAAGCAAAGCGTACTCGCAGTTATCTCGATTGCTCAGGAGATACTTCACGATCTCGTCAAACGAAGCATGGTGCTCTATCAGCTCTGAAGGAGGAGCTACTATGTAGATCTCGTTGGACTCTGCGGTATAGGTCAGAAGGTTATCCATAAACGCGGACACACCAGGGGTTACAGCAGTCTGCGCCAGCAGCTTCACCCCTAGCTCATTTCCAGAGATCACCTCGTTGACCCCTGCCCGACGCAGGTATCTCGCGTTCTTACCGTCGATAATTTCTGCAGCAATATGAGGTCTCTGCTTGCGTCGACCACCCACTTCGGCTTCATCAAGGAGTTCTGCGATCTCCATCGAGATCATAATAGTGTGGGTGTCGGCTTTCTCGGGTTCATCTTCTTTCGACAGAATAATAACCGCAAAAGCACTGGGCACATTGGCGTTGCGAAGCTTCCAACCCGAAGCTGGATCACCAGGAATACAATACGTATCCTCAAAAGCGGGTGAATCTGGAAAACTGACACTTTGCTCAGAGATAATAATCACAGGGCGAGCCATATCGTTCTCTTGCAACAGCGTACTGTGCAGTTCCTCAACAATTTTATTCCCTTTTTGATTCCAGTTGCAGATCACGATATGATCTTTGAGATTGTAGGTTTTGGTCATCTCTCTGCCTTTAATCAGGGTTGTGATGAAGTCTGCAGATATCCGGCCAAGAACATAGACGACCGAGCTGATAATCACAATCCGAATGCTGCTGGCCAGGATCTTGGCCAACATTGTTTTGGGAAAGATAGCGTCTTCATAGCCTGTGGCAATAAAAACAAAGAGCCAAGTAAAGAGTTCCTTAAAGCCCATGTACACAAAGTGCGAAGGGGACATCACCTCATTATTCAAAAAAGCCTGAATCTCCAGGTATTTGATCCAGTTGGTAATCACAATAACATAGAGCACAAGTGAGGTCGCGAGAAAGGCATCCAACCAGTACTTTTCAAACACCGCGAGAGCCGTCTCACCCCATCGAGTGTGACCCCGAAGCCATCGCTGGCACTGCCGATGGCGATGCAATATCACGATACACAAAAGTACCAAAAAAAACGGAACTCCAAAGAAGAAGAAGTTTTGATACGGGTGTTTTCCCCAGTGCAATTCAAAAACGGCGGGATGAATCGGTATGGGAAAACGGGCAAAGCGCATATTGTAAGAAGACTTCGGATCCATAAAAGGACTCCCATGGAGGCTTTTGACCTCAGGTAGTGCTTTCGCAAACTTCCGAAAACTCTCTTTGTCTGTAAACAGATTTAGGATTAAACGCACCAACCGGATCGGAAGATCACGCTGCACTGCAAGCAAAGCCCGGGTCGCGATAGTTGGGACTTTTAAAGTGCGTCCTTGTGAATCCACCACAGGCACAGTGACTTCATAGTAAAAGGGGAAAGATGCCGTAATCGCTTGTCGTTCACGGGTATTCAGAGGAACGGGATGATAGACAATCCCTGCTTTTCGCAACTCGTTCGCGACGTGCTTAATCGAATGAGAGAGCACAATCACCGCATCAACATCAGGCTTTCGCATCGCTGTCACAGGATCACTTGTGCGATCAAACAGCCAGCGGTATTGAAGCTGCTGACGCAAGTTCAATGCAGTGACACCACCTCCCCCATACATAGAGCCGATGTTAATCTTTCGCATGGAGGCTAAAGTTACCTTGCCAGGCTTCGCGAGAACATAAAAGTTCTCGCCAAAGAGAAAGCACACTGATTTAATGTGAGGGCTATTTTTGAGATGTGCCACCTTAAGCAAAGGATGACCTCCTTGCTCAAAATGATGTGCCACATCTTCTTGAAGTACTGCGATTTGAGCGAGGCGACCTTGAAGGTCACGTACATTTTCAACAGATCCTGCTGAGGCTCGCACAACAAAGTGATAGTGATTCCCCTCTTTTTTTCGAAGGTAGTCTGCCAATCGCTGCATGGCCTTAGTATAAACTCCTGCGGGATGAGCACCATACAACTTAATGGTTGGTTTGGTTGTTCGCTTTATTCGACAGCCCCCCAAACAGAGAACGCCAACCACCAAACATACGAGCCATCGAATCATCTTCAAGTCCAAACTCATCACAATCATCTGTCACATAGCCGTTTGATACAAAGATCGTTCGAATCCACCTTTGTACAACACCATCTTGCTGAATATGCTCTGTTCCACGTTGCTCCCAGCATTGTTTCCCTATCTCCGTGCCTCCAATATAAACAAGGACACAGCAGATAGCCAGAAGAGAAACAAGGACACAACAGATGGCCATATGAGAAATAAGGACACAGCAGATGGCCATATGAGAAACAAGGACACAACAGATGGCCATATGAGCGAGGTTTTAACTTCAGGGGGTGAAGCAGTACGCGCCGTTGGAGCTGAGTGTACTCGTGATACAGACTCGACCGGAAGAGCAGGCGTTTGTGGCTTTAATGGGGTCGCACTCAGGAGAACAAAAGAAGCCTCCGGAGAGTCTGGCACATACAAGATTCGGACCGCAGCGCAAGTCGGGATCCTCCTTACGGCAAGCCTCATTGGCTTTTCGATTGCCACGCGATGGAGCACTTGTCGGCTGACACAAACCCAATGTGCGGGAGCGACCGAGACTTTCACAGACCTGAAGAGCAGAGCAGGCATTGTTGTGCGTCGCTCCCTGCGAGGGATTGCACTGTTTGAGGCAAACACCCTGTCCTTGTTGGTCAAAGCCTGGCAAGCCAACACATCGAAACGCCTGGGAAGAACAATCCGCACTGGCTGTTGTTCCTTTCGTTGGGTTGCAAGGTTCATGGCAGAGGCCTTTGTAACAGGTAAGGCTCGCTCCACATCGCCATTGGGTTCTGTTGCAACGTTGCCCCAACCCTCGACTTGCTGACGTTGCACACAAACCACCCAAAAATGACATAACATTCTCCACACACAGCTCGTTCAAGCCACACTTGGGATTGTTCGTGACACCGTCTTTAGGTTGGCAGGCTTTGACGCACACCCCCAACCCTTCATCACATGTGAGTCCCAGGCTTTCATCGCAACTCTTAGAAGGAAAAGAAAAGGAGTGAGTACAACGCTCTGCTAACTTTCGTTTTCCTGTTCTTCCCCTGGGCAAAGGAGTACATACACCGCCCCCAGAGACACCACGGAACGTGGCCTTACAGTAACGGGTAAAGGAACAAGTAGGGTTGCGAACCTGGCCGTTATTTGGATCACAAGGCAACTCACACACACCTCCCACACAAACCAGTGGATGAACGCAGCGGTCCTTGCTATCACAGCCTTGCCCGGAGCGACGGGTACCTTTGGGGACACACATTCCCTGCAGCGGAGAGCCTTCGGAAACCCCCGAACCTTCGATACATTCCTGTGCTGCCGTGCAATTGGGATTGCCTATCTTGTTTTTACGTGGGTCACAGGCCGTTTCACACTTCCCGAGACGACAGAAGAAGTCACGAGAACCATCACATCGCTGTTTTGGATCTTGCGAACAGCTTTCCCCCGCTTTTCGCGGCCCTTTGGTTGGCAAGGCACTGTAAGAACAAAAGACGAGGGGGGGACATCGACCTCCTGTGCAGCACAAGCCGTCCAGGCAACCACAATACTGACCCACTGCACAAACAGGGTTGGCGGCCAGACCTTTGCGAGGGTCACAGATGGTGCGACAGATCGAAAATCCCTGCTTGGTATCCACACAAGAGCTTGTGGGCCTCACAGGACAGCCCGGATTGGCCACACGCCCCTTGCTACCATCACAGCCTTGGTAGCAGCGACCTGCAAAACAACGCAGCCCTGTACGACATCGAAGTTTAAGGTCGTCACATGCGTCACCTTTTCGCTGTGTCGCCGGAGCCACACAGCGGCCCCCCAAAAAGGAACGCAGGGTCGCGAAGCGATTGTACGCCCTCTCTTCAAGACACACTTGGTTCAAGGAGCAGAGCGAGTTTTGTGTAATACCGTCTTTGGGTCGGCAGCCGCGAACACAGATCCTTTCCATCGCATCACAAAAAAGGAATTTACTGCTATCGCAAGAGCCTTGCTGACAAGCATCAC
>JALTMC010000504.1 GCA_027005175.1 Myxococcales bacterium | reverse complement strand
TGACAATACGATAACCCAACTCAAACTCAGTGGAGATTGTCAGTTTCTGGTATCTTGTTCCATGGACGGTAGCATCAAATTTTGGGATACCCAGTCCTGGCTTCCCCTTCATGTCATTGAAGTCCCACCCTGTGGACTGCTTGACATCGCTTGGAGTCCTACAGGTGAACGATTCGCCTTCCTTGGAGAAACAGGAAACCTCGAAGTGTGGCACTTCCAGAAACAGCAACAAGAAAACCTTTTTGTAGCCCACAATCCAAGCCATTTTGTGTGGTCCGCCCAAGAAAACTATCTCTTCGTCAATGGTGAAAATCACACTGTACAGCTTTGGAATCTGTCACAGAACCGGTGTGAAAAAGTACTCCAAGAACACCATGCCACCATCACTTGCATGACTCACAGAGGCTCACAGAGGTATCTCGCCACTGGCGATGTCACAGGCCATATTCGAGTTTGGGACGCAGAAAATGCATCCCCACTGTTCCAATACTCTCAGCCCGGTACGATCCTGTCTAGCCTTATCATCTCCAACCATCAAATGCACCTCTTTGCTGGAACCCAACAGGGCGAGATCTTGTTGTGGGACCTACAAAAAGAACAACTCATTAAAATCTGGAAAGGTCACTCTCGCTCCATCCATGCGCTCTGTATTCATCCCAAAGATCAGTGGCTCGCTTCTGCAGGAGAGGACCAAACCATCACGCTGTGGTCTCTCAAAAACTATAAAAAACTATGCCAATTTCGCACACAAAGCCCTATCCTACACCTGGAAGTGAGCCCCTCCGGAGAGTGGCTCGCCTCTGCCAGCAAAGACAACAAAATTATGATATGGGACACCTCCTCCTGGAATCATCTCCAATTGTAGCCTCTCTGACCCGAAAAATTCATAAAGGTTCATACCTATGACCCGGCACTCCAACTCTCCCGAAAACTTTGAATCCTGGCACCCCCCCATCGAAGAAGAACACAACGAAACACCCCAAACACAGCCAGATTCCAAAGCGACAAACCCCACAGACAGCGATCCAACAAAACTCCAAACACTGAAGCGAGAATGCACAGAGCTTCGCATTCAAAACCAACAATTAAGAGGTGAGCTACGATTCGCTTCAGGCCTCATTGCGCTGTTGTTGCTGTTGGGATTTTGGAATTACTGGCAAAGTACCAGCCTCACTCCTTCCCAACCCAATACAACCAAAGAAAGGAGAGCCCAAACAACAGCAACTCACACTCTCTCCATTCCATCTCTTTCCATCTCACCCCGCGTGGGAAAGACGCCTAACCACATCACAGGCCACCCTCATAAACCACCGTATATCCGCAAAAGACGACGCCCCCCCCGCAACCAACGTCGGTGGTCAAGCAACTCTCGACGAAAAAAACGTCAAGCCATGCGACAAAGAATACGACGTCAAGCACGACGAAAAAAGCGTCAAGCCATGCGACAAAGAATACGACGCCAAGCACGACGAAAAAAGCGTCAAGCCATGCGACAAAGAATACGACGCCAAGCACGACGAAAAAAACGTCAAGCCATGCGACAAAGAATACGACGCCAAGCACGACGAAAAAAACGTCAAGAGCAACGTCTGCGTCACATCCTTCAAAGTGAATACCGTACCTTACGAAGCAAACACCGTACCTTACGAAGCAAACACCGTACCTTACGAAGCAAACACCGTACTTTTCGAAGCAAACACCGCACTTTTCGAAGCAAACACCGCACCTTTCGAAGCAAACACCGCACCTTTCGGAGCAAACACCGTACTTTTCGAAGCAAACACCGTACTCTGCGTCGTATCGCACGCGACAAAGCCCGACGAAAGCGTCGTGTTTTGCGTCGCCAAGCGCGACGACATCGACGCGTTTTCCATCACAAAGCACATAGCAAGAACCAGAAAAGCTACAGCCGTCACCGTAAAAAGCGCAGACGAAGCGGACATCGCCTTCGATTTGGAGCACCGATTCCAGAACACTTGGTCCCAGACTCTTGGTGCCACCAAGGCTACCGATACGGAGCCTACTATCCTTGCCTTGTACGCAATGCAAGACGGCGATGCATTCGCCGCTCCCGTAAGAAAAAATACACGTGTCTACCCAACCATTGGAAAAGAGTAAAATAAACCCAACCGCTCAACCGCTCAAGCACTTACCGACTCAACGACTCAAGCACTCAACCGCTCAACGACTCAACCGCTCAACGACTCAACCGCTCAACGTTAAGGTTTATTGAATTCGTTTTCGGATACGTCCATCCTCGTTGCCGAGAACGCAGGGAAGTTTTTTCCAGCGGGAGTCCCAATCTTTGCGATAGATTTCGGGGATGCTTTGGATGAGAGGGGGGAGGCCTCGTTTTTGTCTCTCTTTATCGACTTGTTCACAGCTTGCTAAAGCTTCGATATACTCGATCAGGCCATCGCGTAACGAAACACCTGTATTAAATTGGGTGGTATTTCGTTGTAGAACTTTGAAGCCAGATCCGCCGTTTGCGATATAGTCATTGGCGGCCATTTTATACGAAGTAAAATCATTGATTAGCTGACCATAGACGCAAACGTTGGGGCCTTTGGTTGCGAGAGGATCAAAGCAAGGAGACTTATCTCCGGATTTCCTCTTGTTACACAATGGGTTTTTGCGCCCACCAATACAAACAGACTCGGACAACCGAACACGACAGTTCATCACAAAGCTAATACCAGAGACTTGAGCCTGAGACTGACAGCCGCGACCGGAGGAGCGGTCTGTGACGAAATCGAGCATCTCTTTGACCTCACGACCGGATAAAAAGACCGTTGTGATACTGTTTTCAAAGGGAAAGATCTCATAGAACTGTTCGAGAGATATAGGTCCAGCTTGAAGATCGGTGCGAATGCCGAGAGAGTTTGTTAGGGAAAAGTCGGCCTCCACACGTTGCCGAATCTTCATCGAGTCAGCCACCAGATTGCCCAGAGCCGAATCACCAGTACCTCGGCCAAAGCGAGGCACAACAAAAGGTGCAAAGGCAAACACACGTGTGGTATCAAGTTGTCGATTGAGCTTTAAGATATACGGCTCCATCATTCTTGTCATGGTAGGATGCTCGGGAGTCTCCGAAGTCACTGGAATGGGACGAAATCGATGGGAACGAATCTCCCCATTGCGAATCACAACATCGAGCCGACCGACATACTTGGCAAAAGCACCGGAGTGAACCAGCAAAACCTTACGGCCATCAGGATCAATCACGATCTTCGGTGGATTCAAGACCACATGATGGTGTCCACCCACCACAATATCGAGATTCTTGACTCCTTCTATCCACTTGTGACGGACTGTTTTTCTGTCACTGCTGTGAACTTCACGAAAATAACCCGTGATAAGACGCTCATCATCGGTGAGACCGAGGTGAGTCAATGCCAGAACCAAATCAACATCCTTGCGAATCAAATTAACATAACGCTGAAGCACCTCGTTGGGCTCCATCGCTGCAATTCCAAGGGAATTTCCGCCCTCTCCAAGGCTTGTCAGGGTGCTGGTATTAGCCAAACCTACCACCCCAATTCGCAACCCCTTGGCCTGCAGAATGATATAGGGCTGGGTCAATCGTCGCAGCAGATCAGCCGTTCTTCGACGAGAGTCTTGCAGATAGATATAATTACCCGCCAGCATCGGTAATGCGGACCACAAGGCGATCTGTTTACTGAGAACCAAGCCACCATTGTCAAAGTCATGATTCCCTAAGACATAGGCATCCAGACCAACCAGAGCCAGAGCGCGTAGCTCGGGTTCTCCGCGAAAAACATTGAAGATTGGAGCCCCTTGAAACAGATCTCCTGAATCAAGGTGGATGGATCGCTCGGCTTTCGCACGCTCCCGTTTAAGGATCGTCATAATCCGCCCAATCCCACCAAAAGGACCTTTCGTAGGATCCAATCCCAACTGAATGTCGGTTCGCATAGGAGTGAGGCGGTAGGTTAAAATACGTGAGTGAATGTCACTCGTATGCAAGATCGCTAGAGAGACGTCTCGATCTTTTAGGTTGGGAGCAGGATTGCCAGCACGTCCACAAGCTGTCAACGCACCCAACAGTCCCAGACAACCAAGAAGGCCCAACACCACAAGAACTCTAGGAAGATATATTTGTTTCATTTGGGAACGCACAACGTTGTACCAAGAGTGTTTTTGAAACAGATCTGACCATCAGGACAGACCTTAC
>JALTMC010000503.1 GCA_027005175.1 Myxococcales bacterium | reverse complement strand
ATACGCTCAACCTTCTTGATATCTTGTTGCACCATCATCCGCCCCAAGGCCCAGGTCGAGAATTGAGACAACGCCATATAGTCGATGTCACCGGGATTTTGACTGGCGATCAAACAACCAACCCCGGCATTCCTCGCCTGTTTAAACAACGATTTTAAGATCGCTTTGCAAGCGGGTTTTCGAACAGGAGGAAGAAAAGGTGCGACCTCATCCAGGTAGAACACAGCCTGCAAATAAGGTTTGGGGTGCTCTAACATCCAGTCATACAGTGCCTGAGCGATTTGACCGACAAAAAACTCTTTCTCTTCCTGACTATGCAAACCATTGAGATACACAACAGACAGCCGAGTGAATGACTTCTCTGCGTTGGGGTTTCTGTTGTGTGTATGCTCCAACCCCAACAGAGTATCCACACAAATGGGAGCACCTAGATGAAACAAAAGACGTCGAGCACCGACCCCCAGGATCTCCAGTTTACGACGAACTTCTGCGCGTTTGCTGGGTTTAATTAACCGCTCCGCTCGATTCTTCAAAGACTCTGGCAGTTCCTGTAAAAAGGAGCAAAGCCCAGACAAGTCCCGCACATGGATTTGGTGTTCCGCAAGATACTGCAACACAAGATCGAGATAGGCCGAGGCAAACTGACCGTCATTACGGTCCAGATGGTAGCCGAGAAGAGAGGTTAGCTGAGATGCGATGGACGACAGGACACGCACTCGGTCTTCGGGGCGGGAGGGAAGTGAGTCCAGCCGAAGCGGGTCCAATGACAAGGGGACTCCTGCTCCAGAGCCAGGAGTCCAAACAACCACCTCTACCTGTTGATGAAAGGCTTGCCCTCCTTCCGAATCCAGGCCCTCTTCAGGCAAGATCATACTCGCGATATCACCTTGTGGGTCAATCGCAATCACCGGGATTTCCCGGATTAAAACTTCTTCACAGATGACCTTACAGGCCACCGTCTTTCCGCTCCCAGAAGCACCGAGACAAACCATATGACGCAGCAGCGTCTCCATGGGTAAAGCAAGAGTTGGTGGGTTCTTGGCATCCAAGAAAGTACCAAGAGTCAAGTTAGCATCCAAAGTCATTGAATCAAAAGTCAAACCACTTCCTTTTGGGGATATCCAAGCCACATCGATGACGGAGCAAAAGCACAACTCCACTGCAAACAACCAGCAACTCCACTTCAAACAACCAGCAACTCCACGACCGCCCCATGTATATACCATGTGACTGTCATTGCATGTCACAACAAAATCATAGTAACATTCCCAAAGCGAATTCGAAATGATGACAACGAGCAAGAAGGAGAGCGTATGCTTCGAATCAACATCGTAGCAGGAGTCTTGTTTTTGGGGTGGCTTGGGTTGGGAATGCCCACAAATGCACAGCTGCCTCTCACTCCGAAGCAGAGGATGAAGAAGCTGCGAATTAAGCATCAGATGAAATGCATGACGCGTTGTGACAAAAGAGGCTATCGAAACTTCTATCGATGTGGCCCCAAGGGGCGCGAGTACTGCAAAGCCCGCGCTGGCGTCAGCTTTAGAGCTTGTGTTCTCGATTGCAAGGCTCCCTGGTTTTGTAAGGGATATAAGCGTGTTGTTCGCTCTCGCTGTACAAAGCTATGCATCAGTTCGAGAAAAAAGCAGCAGCCTCGCAAGCGTTGGCGTCGTCGCCCCTCTCGTCGCCAGTTTCGACGTTGGGCTCGACGGTTTCTACGCTGGCAGAGACGAGCCCGGTATGCGTGTAAAAGGGTTTGTGTAAACTACAACCGTATTTGCAAAATCAACGCTGTAGTAAAACTCCCTCCTCGAACACGATTACCTGCGTTCAAAAGCAAAGAGAGAGAAAAAAGTAACAAATGGAAATAGGCATCAAAGAGACTCGCTTTGCAAGCTGCCAAGAGACCCACTCAAAAACAAAAAGATCGAACCAACCTGAGCGTTGTTGCGATAGGGCTTGATTGACAGAAAAGACAAGGCGTGTTATTCCACACCTGCTCCGACTCCTACACGGGTGCTACCAACACAGCTAAACGCTGAAAATACTTCATTTTTATTTTCTATCATTTGAAATACGATTTCATCCGTTTGTAGTGGCCGTTCGTTGTGAGGATTCCCCATCCGAGATTGTGGGGACTCCGTATTCGAGAGCGAGTTGCAGAGAGGAACTCCTCTGTAGAAACACCTCAAATCCAAAGCATGCTTGCTTTGAGGAGAGATAGAATGCCCCGCAAGGTAGTGTTTAAAGAACAGATTCACAATATTCAGATACTCAGCCCCAAAGGAAAAGTGGATTCGAAGCTGGGTGTGCCCAAAGACCTGAACCATGACAAGCTCCTTGATATGTATCGATGGATGTTGTTTTTCCGTCGCTTTGACCGCAAGGCTCTCGCCTTGCAACGGACCGGACGCCTTGGAACCTACCCAAGTCTTATAGGCCAGGAAGCCACTCAATGTGGTGCGGGCTTTGCCCTCAAAAAAGACGACTGGGTCGTACCATCCTTTCGAGAGCAAGGAGTGATGATGGTACATGGCGTACCTGGCTCTAAGATCCTAGCCTATTGGGGTGGTGATGAGCGCGGCTCCGAGTTTGAAGAAGGGATTAACTCCCTGCCCATCTGTGTTCCTGTGGGCTCACAAACCCTGCATGGCGTAGGCCTTGCGATGGCGATGGCTTACCAAAAGAAAGACGCCGCAGCGCTGATATTTATTGGCGATGGCGGAACATCCGAAGGCGACTTTCACGAAGCCTGCAACTTCGCAGGAGTATACAACGCACCTGCCGTGATCATCATCCAGAACAACCATTGGGCGATCAGCGTTCCCCGTCACCATCAAAACAAAGCAAGCACTCTGGCGCAAAAGGCATTTGGTTATGGAATTCCTGGCGTTCAGGTTGATGGTAACGATGTCATGGCGATGTACCAGGTGACCCGAGATGCTTTGGACCGAGCCCGACGTGGCGAAGGTCCCACCCTGATCGAAGCCATCACCTACCGTATGGAAGACCATACCACCGCAGATGACGCCTCCAAATACCGTCCCCCCGAGGAGCTGGAAGAGTGGAAGCCCAAAGATCCGCTTCTGCGTTTGGAGACTTATCTTCGCAGTCAAAAAGTGTTGGATGATGCACTTCAAGCCAAACTAGAGGAAGAAGTGGACGCCTGGGTCGCGAAGGAAGTTGCGGATCGCGATGCGATGTCGAAACCTGATCCCCTGGAAACCTTCCGTCATCTCTACGAGGAGATCCCCCTCCACTTGCTCGAACAGATGGCAGAAATGCAGGAGAACTTATAGATGACACAAGTAGCAACTGTGAGTAAGCCCACCGCAAAAGGCAAGACGATGCGTGCCACCATTGTTCAAGCCGTGGCTGATGCCATGCGAGTTGAGATGGAAAATGACCCCAGCGTTGTCGTACTGGGCGAAGATATCGGAAAAGACGGTGGCGTCTTTCGTGCCACCGAAGGCTTGCTCGACCAATTTGGCCCCAAGCGTGTGATGGACACTCCTATCGCAGAGAGTGGGATTGTTGGTGCAGGCATAGGAATGGCTCTTGGAGGCCTCCGGCCTATCGGTGAGATCCAGTTTATGGGATTTGTTTATCCCTCCATCAACCAGCTATTCTCTCACGCTGCACGGTATCGCTGGAGAACCCGAAGTCGGCACTCTGTGCCCCTTGTTATTCGGATGCCTTATGGTGGCGGGATTCACGCCCCTGAGATGCACAGCGAGTCCTACGAAGCCATCATGACCCACTCTCCAGGACTTAAAGTCGTGATACCCAGCACTCCCTACGATACCAAGGGACTGTTGATCGCTTCGATTCGCTCCAATGACCCTGTTATTTTCATGGAGCCCAAGCGTATTTACCGTGCCTTCCGTGAAGATATCCCTGTTGATTCCTACACCGTTCCCCTGGGCAAAGCCAACATCATTCAAGAAGGCAACGACCTGACCCTGGTCAGTTATGGTGCCATGATGCGCCCCACTCTTGAGGCAGCCAAGACACTCACAGAGGAAGGGGTCAGCACAGAGGTCATTGACCTCCGCACCATCCACCCGATGGACCGCGAAGCCATTGTCACCTCTGTCACCAAAACAGGCCGTATTGTAGTCATACAAGAAGCTCCTAGACTCTGTAGCATCTCTTCAGAGATTTGCACCCTGGTCAATGACAAGTGTCTGTTACATCTACTTGCCCCTGTGGGCCGTGTCACCGGATATGACACCCCCATGCCCTACGCGGCCACAGAAAAGATGTACCTGCCTGACAACAAACGCATCCTCAAGGCAGCTCGAACAGCACTGGAATTTTGATGTTGCTATTAAATCCGGTGACAAACCACTTTTGACCGAGCTGCGATCCGCTTTTGACCGAGCTGCGATCCGCTTTTGACCGAGTTGCGATCCGCTTTTGACTTTTCTATGGAGCTTATATATGGCCACGCACGAGTTTTTGTTCCCAGATGTGGGAGAAGGTATTCACGAAGGTCAGTTGGTAGAATGGCTGGCCCAAGAAGGCGATAGCGTCAAAGAAGACCAACCACTTTGCCGTGTCGAGACAGACAAAGCTGTGGTCGAGATCCCCTCTCCTACTACAGGAAAGATCCTTAAGTTTCACGGCAGCCCCGGTGAGTTAATCATTGTCGGCAACGTCCTTGTAACCTTCGAAACAGAAGGTGACAACGCAACACCGCCCCCCCAAAATGGAAGCAGTGCCGCAGCCACTCCTGCCGCAGCGCCTGTTGTCACAGCCCCGGTTTCTGTTGCGACTCCGATTGCTGTTGCGACCCCGGTTACACCTGTGGCAGCCATAGCGCCAGTGCCAGTGGCAGGACGCCCTCAAGATGTGCGAGCCACACCTCATACACGAGCACTGGCTCGCAAGTTGGGTGTCGACATCACAACAGTGGTAGGAACGGGACGCGCAGGACGCATCACAGACGAAGACATCGACACCGCAGCGGGACAGGCACCTGTCCAAGCGGCTCATGTTGTCGCCCCCACCGCAACAACAAGGACTGCCCCCGCTATATCACCAGCTGCCGCTCCCACTCTCAGCAGTACGGAGTACGGTTCAGAAGAGCGCGTTCCGATGTCGTTCCTGAAACGTCGTATGGCTGAGCAAATGGCGCTGTCGATGCGAAAGCTAACTCATGTGACTCATGTGGAAGAGGCCGACTTGACAGAGTTTTGGGATGTCTATGGTGCAGCGAAGGCTCGCCTCAAGAAAGACGACATCAAACTCAGCCCCCTCGCTTACTTTGTAAAGGCTATTGTAGCAGCTCTCAAAGCCTACCCCATTTTCAATAGCACCTGGGATCAAGAAACGGGCGAGATCACTTACAAGCACTACTACAACATAGGTATCGCAGTCGATACACCCGAAGGCTTGGTCGTTCCGGTCATCAAGAACGCAGAGACCAAGTCGATCGCACAGATCGCCACTGAGATCGCAGACCTGGCAAAACGCGCTCGTACCCGAGACTTAAAGTTGGAGGAGATGCGAGGCGGTACCTTTACCATCACGAATATCGGCCCCTTGGGTGGTGTCCACGCCACACCGATCATCAACTATCCCGAAGTTGCTATCATTGGCGTACACAGCATTGAAGACCGACCCGCTGTTGTCGATGGAGAGATCTGTATTCGCAAACGCATGTTCCTTAGCACCTCCTTTGACCACCAAGTTATCGATGGTGCTACAGGTGCTCGATTTATGCGACTGATCGCCACCATGCTTGGTGATCCCAGCTATTTGTTTACACAAATTTAGAACGCTGTTGACACAACCCATTTGAATGCTCCCGAACACAGAGTGAAAGAGGAAGAGTCATGGTTGTTGGAAATGTGAATGCTACAGAGATGTGTGATTCGGTTGTTATCGGTGGAGGTCCGGGTGGTTATGTTGCAGCCATACGCTTGGCACAATTGGGTCAGGATGTCATCTTAATAGACAAGCGTCCAACCCTTGGTGGTGTTTGTCTGAATGAAGGCTGCATTCCCAGCAAAGCTTTGATTCATGCGGCAGAAGTGTTCGAGCAAATGAATCATGCATCGACCATGGGGCTAGAGCTTGATGGCAGTGTAAAAGTCAATATGGACAAACTGCAAGACTGGAAGAGCGGGATCATCAAACGCTTAACTGGTGGAGTAGCATCCCTTGAAAAAGGCAATGGCGTCCGTATCATACAAGGAGTTGCAGCCTTTCGTAGTCCCAAGCAGCTTGAAGTGATTGGAGCTGACGATCGGGTGCAGATGGTTGACTTTGACAACGTCATTATCGCAACAGGCAGTGTCCCCTTAGAGTTGCCTCCAATACCAGTGGATGGGGACTTTGTGATTGGATCGACAGAGGCCCTCGACCTACGAGAAGTACCAGAGCATATGGTCGTGATTGGTGGAGGCTATATCGGTCTAGAATTAGGTACAGTCTACTGTAAACTTGGCGCAAAGGTAACGATCGTCGAACTTCAGGATCAGCTCCTTGGTGGTCAATTGGAGCCGGAAATCACACGAGTTCTCAATCGACGCACCAAGAAGCTGGGGATGAGCGTCTTACTCAAGCACAAAGCCAAAAGTGCCACGCCAGGGAAGCTGGTGGTTGAAGATACAGAAGGCAACACGAAAGATATCAAAGCTGACAAGGTACTGATCTCCATCGGTCGCCGTCCCTATAGTGATGGCCTTGGGCTGGACAAAGCAGGTCTCGCAACCGATGATTACGGTTTCTTGGCTGTTGACATCGAACGTCGAACCAGTGTCCCTCACATCTTCGCCATTGGTGATATCACAGGCCAACCAATGCTCGCACACAAAGCATACCGCGAAGCGAAAGTGGCAGCCGAAGTGATCGCCGGTCACCCGTCAGCCTATGATGTGCGTTGTGTTCCAGCAGTTATGTTTACAGACCCAGAGATCGCAACGGTTGGACTGACAGAGGCCCAGGCCAAAGAAGCGGGATATGACGTCAAAATAGGAGTGTTTCCTTGGAAAGCCTCCGGCCGTGCGATGTCCTTGGGCGCTACAGAAGGTCTCTCCAAGATCGTTTATGACGTGGAGACAGAGCGTATTCTCGGTGTTCACATTGCAGGTGCCCATGCAGCAGAGTTGATTGCGGAAGGAGCCCTAGCCCTCGAACTCGATGCTTTTCTGGATGACCTCGCGCATACGATCCACCCCCACCCAACCCTCAGTGAAACCGTCCTCGAAGCTGCCGAAATCGCTTTAGGCTCCTGTGCCCACTTCCAATCCTCCAATCGCTGACCTTCTCCCTTCTCGTGAGTTCTTTGCCTTGCCATTGTTTTCATCGAGTCCCTACGCAGGCATGGTTTTCCTCCCTTGACAGAAGGGCGACCTCCACCTTGCCATTGTTCCCATTGAATCCCTGCGCTCACTTCCAACCCCCCAATCGCTGACGTCCTCCCTTCTCGTGGCTCCTCCACCTTGCCATGGCTTTCATTGAGTCCCTACGCTCACTTCCGATCCCGCAACCGCTGACATATCCCCCTTCTTAGCTCCGCTTCACTCTCGACTCTGAAAGGAATGTCGATTCTTCACCGAAACGTTATCGAACTTGGAGTGGTTCTTGATGTATACTGCAACAATAGTTAACAGCTCACCCAAAGGAGTGTTCCATGAAGTCTCGTATTTTTCTTTTGTGCCTTTTTGGTATTGCTTTGTTTGGAATCATTGCCTGTGGCGGTGATCCGCCTGCCGTCACATGCAGTAATGACAGCGGATGCCAGGGGGGACAGATCTGTACCAATGGCACATGTGGCGTGGGCGAATGCAGTGTAGCAAAAGCATGTGAAGGCGGTAAGATCTGTGGTAAGGGACGTTGTAGTTCTTGCAAGAAAGACAGCCAATGTGGCACCAACAAAATATGTGAGAAGGGTCTCTGTAGCACCGGATGCAAAAACGATTCAGAGTGCAGCTCCGATGGAAAAGTCTGCAACAACAAGCGCTGTGAAGAAGGCTGTAAAGACAACAGCACCTGCGCTGCGGGTCAGGTTTGCAAAGCAGGTCGATGCAAAGCTTGCAACGACGACAAAGACTGCGGTACAACGGAACAGATCTGTGAAAAAGGGGCTTGTAGCAAAGGTTGCCGCGACGACAAAGCATGCCAGGCCGACGGAAAGATCTGCGAGAACCTCCAATGTACCGACCCGATTTGCAGTGCCGTAAAAGCCTGCCCAGGTGGTCAAGTTTGTAACGATGGGCGATGTGCCGCATGCACCGATGACGCGGGCTGTGGTGAAGGAAAGATCTGTGAGAACAGCACTTGTACGGAAGGTTGTCGCAACAACAAAGAGTGCAAAGACAACAAAAAATGCAACATAACAACCAAACAATGTGTCGGATGCCTTGTAAGTTCCCACTGCCAAGATGGGAAAGTTTGCCGCAAAACGACGTGCGAAGGATGCTTGGCAGATACAGAGTGTGGGACAGGCAAACTATGTAAAAGAAACAAATGCATCGTAGGCACTTGTCGAACCAACGCTGAATGCAAAGATGGTAAGATCTGCAAAGCCAACCAATGCCAGGTCTGCACTAGCGACAAAGAGTGTGACGCCGGTCAGATTTGCGAAGCATCCAAATGCCAAGCCGGTTGTCGCCAGAATACAGACTGTCGCTCAGGACAGGTATGCGACACCACATCCAACACCTGCAAAGGCTGTCTTAAAAACTCCGATTGCAAAGGTGGCACCGTATGTTTGAGCAATACGTGTTCAGCCTGCACCAACGACAAAGAGTGCAATGCAGGAAGCCTTTGTTTCAATGGTGCCTGCAAAGAAGCCAACTGCCGTCAATCCTTGGAGTGCCAAAATGGACAGGTTTGTCGAAGTAACAAATGCTCCTCATGTTCGGTAGACAAAGAGTGTGCAACGGGAGAGATCTGTGTTGCGGGTGTATGCAAAAAAGGCAACTGCAAAACCAGCATTGACTGCCAAAACGGTCAGGTTTGCAAAGCCAACACCTGCACCGTTTGCAGTGACGACAAAGAATGCGCGGCCGGACAACTCTGCCTTGTGGGCAAGTGCACGCCCGGGAACTGTCGAACAACCAGTGCTTGCCAAGGAGGTCTGGTGTGCAAGAGAAACCGCTGTGTCACCTGCTCGGCCAATCGTGAATGTGCCACAGGCCAGCTCTGTGTTCGTGGTGTTTGCCTGAAAGGTGATTGCAAAACAACAGCCGACTGTCAAAATGGACAGGTCTGTAAAGCCAACAACTGTTCGGCGTGCTCCAACGACAGAGAGTGTGCATCCGGCCAACTCTGCCTCGGTGGCACCTGTACCAAAGGCGACTGTCGAGTCACATCCGATTGCCCCACAGGTAAGCTATGTTTGAACAACATCTGCTCCACCTGCGCCAGCGACAAAGAATGTGGCCCAGGCAACCTCTGTATCAAGCAACTCTGTGTGAATGGAAACTGTCGCAAAAACTCCGAGTGCTCCGGTGGTAAGCTCTGCAAGAACAATACCTGCTCACCTTGCGTGTCCGACACGGAATGTGGGGCTGGAAAGCTGTGTTTGTCAGGCTCATGCACCACAGGAGACTGCCGTTCAACCAGCGACTGCTCCGGCGGACAAGTCTGCAAAAAGAATATATGCTCCACATGCTCCAACGACAGAGAGTGTACAGCTGGTCAACTGTGTTTGAGCGGTGTCTGCAAGGTTGGACAATGCAGATCCAACACAGATTGTAGGAATGGCTTGGTTTGCAAATCGAACCAATGTACCATCTGTACATCCAGTGCTATCTGTGGAATAGGCAAAGTTTGTGCCGGTGGTCTGTGTAAAAAAGGTGACTGCATAACAACGGCCGATTGCAAGAGCGGAGGCCGACCATCCGGACAGATTTGCAAGAACAACCTGTGCTCTGCTTGCTCCAATGATACGGAGTGTCAATCCGGTCAACTGTGTATCTCAGGCGCATGCAATTTCGCAGATTGTCGCAAAAACAGTGATTGTAGTGGTGGCAAAGTCTGCCTCAACAACAAGTGCTCTGCCTGTACCAAAGACACGGAGTGTGACAGCGGCCAACTCTGTCTATCAGGAGCCTGCAAGAGAGGAAACTGTCGCACAACCAGTGACTGTTTGGGAGGCCAACTCTGCCAAAAGAACAAGTGCTCTGCCTGCACCAACGACACCGAATGTGGCAGCGGAAAGTTATGCTTGTCAGGCTCTTGCAAGACGGGCAATTGTCGCACACGCACCGACTGTCGTGCAGGTCAGCTCTGCAAGAGCAACACCTGTTCGGCTTGTACCAAGACCAGTGAGTGCAGCACGGGTGAGACATGTGTAAGCAGTGTGTGTCAGGTGGGGGTTGTGTTGTACAAGGGTGCGTATCGATGGTCGGATGGGATGTATGCAAAGCATTGCAATGAGTATCGCAAACCAACCGGCAAAACGGCAGCCACCAAAGATGGAACGTACTGGATAAAACCAAGCAGTGGTGCCGCCTACAAAGCCCTCTGTGATATGACCACCAGCGGCGGTGGCTGGACCTTGCTGGCTCGCTACCAGAGTAACCTGGAGTTGTTTAAGTTCGCTCCCACCAAACATCAGGAGCAAAATGCAAACAGCGGTAAAGATGTGAGCACACCACCCGACTTAAGTGTGGCAACCAACTTTGGTCACATGGCGTTTACAGCGTTTGCGATTAAAGGTCGAGAACTCAAACTACAGTGTCGCACCAGTCCAACAGCAGGTTGGTTTAGCAAGACTCACTCGAATCTATTTACCAACTGGATTCCCGGCGACAAGGGCACTTATGGCTCCAGTAGCGGCTGGGGAATCCTTGCGGTGGAAGGTTCACACGGAAGACACTCACACTACAACTGTGGTGGCTCACGCAACACGATAGACTATCCAGGGTTGTCGTACTGTAAAGGGCCAGGACGCGGAGGCTCATTTGGCAACCACATTGTATCCGTATCATTCAACCGCTCACGCGGCTCCTATGGTGGTGGTACAGCGATAGGTTGCAATGGCAATGGTATTACAAATGGGAAAAGTGGAAAGTGGCAGTACCAAGCATGGATTCGATAAAGATCAGAAGTAACCTGACTCGTCGTCGTAGCGGTGGTAGTACCAAGTATGGATTCGATAGAGATCAAGGGCCTTTTCTTCCAAACCGAAAGATCGCGGGAAGTGTGGTCTCTTCCTGCAAGAGCAGAGACATGCGATTTCCCTCCGACACCTCCTAAAAAGAAAATCAATTATATTTCAAGCGACTAGCAATCCCTCTCGTTTAAGAAATTTGCAAAATGCAGCTTGATGTACACAATGTATGCAACAGAGGAGCCGGTGGGGACTCTCTCCACCGGTTCCTATGTTAATCTTGATGATTAACCTCTTTGCACACCCATGACATGTTCTGGGATGTGTTGTCTAGAGCACCCACCTGCCGCGCCAGGAGAACCTAGTATGTTAAGAAATTTGAGTCGACGTTTTCGTCTCATCCTACCCTTATGGGCACTTCTTTTTGGTGGTCTTCTTGTTTTCAACTCTATGCCTTCCTGGAACAGTTCCCAAGCACATGCACAAACCAGTCGCTACAGATTGAGTCGGCTCTACTACTTGAGTCGAGTGATCTTTTTAATCAACAAACACTATGTCGAACAGAACCAGATCAACCCGAAGAAGATGTTCCGCAAAGCTCTGGAACAGATTCAACGAACGGTGCCCTCTGTGATGGTTCGATTGGCAAAAAACGGCAAAAGTGTCCATATCTCCGTGGATAAAGCGAAGAAAACGTTTAAGTTACAGCCTTTCCCTCTGATCTTCAGTGTTCCGTATCAGATGCGAGCGATTTTCTCGTTCATCGAAGCAAATTATCGGGGTGATGTAGAGCAGCGTAAGATCGAATTTGCGGCCATTCATGGCATGCTCAAGACGCTGGATCCACACACGGGATTTTTGCCCCCCTCCTACTACCAAGATATGCAGATGCACACTCGGGGTTCCTTCGGTGGGTTGGGCATCGTGATCCAAAGCCGCAAAGGCTACCTTACAGTCGTCACCCCCATGCCCGACACCCCCGCCTCTCGTGTGGGCCTCAAAGCACTTGATCGGATCGTCCGCATCGGTGATGAGTCAACCATCAACATGAACTTGTCAGAAGCTGTGACCAAGCTGCGTGGTGCTCCCGGAACCAAGGTTGAGATCTGGATCCAACGCAAAAGCTTCTCGCAACCCAAACGATTCGTCATCACCCGCGCGATTATCAGCGTAAAAAGTGTGAGTGCTCGCTTATTGCCGAAACAGATCGGCTATATTCGTATCAAGAACTTCCAACAAGACACCGCACCGGATATTCGCAAAGCACTGCTCGACTTTCACCGTCGCAGCCGCAATCGCTTGCGTGGTTTGATCCTCGACCTACGCAACAACCCAGGGGGCTTGCTCTCACAGGCCATCAAAGTCTCGGACCTTTTCTTGGACCGAGGCACGATCGTCAGCCATGTCGGGGGACTGTCCCGACGTGAAGTCCGTCGGGCGCACGCCTTCGGAACAGAACCCAAATACCCGATCGTAGTACTTGTCAACAATGGCTCTGCTTCAGCCTCTGAGATTGTGTCCGGTGCCTTAAAAAACCACAATCGCGCCATTATTCTAGGCCAACGAACCTACGGCAAAGGGACAGTCCAGATCCTGTACCCCATCATGCCTCCTCGTTATGCGATGCAAGAACGCTGCGCCCTGAAACTCACCGTGGCACAATACCTAACACCCGGTGACATCTCTATCCAGAAGATCGGTATCGCTCCCGATATCAGCCTTCACGCCGTCAACATCTCCAAAAAGCAAGTCCACTTCTTTGGCAATATCGAACGCAAGTTAAAAAAGAAGCAGCTCCCTCGTTATCTCAAAGGTGTCAGAGAGCGACGAAAACCGCTGTATACCCTGTCTTATTTTGATGGGCGAACAGACAAAGAGCGCCTCAGCAGCTATCGCGATGATTACAGCAAGAAAAAGAAAGGCAAGATCGATTTTGAAACCAGGCTTGCCAAAAAACTCTTACTGGCCACAGATCAATGGAATCGTGTTTCTTTCTTTAAGAAGGCACGAGTTCTCTTAGATCTCATCCGTCGTAAGGAAGGACGTAAGATTCACAAGGCTTTAAAGAAAGCGGGCGTTGACTGGAGCAACCCAGCCAAACAAAGCGCAGCAACACCAAAGCTTTCGTTTCGCTACCGGGTTCTTCCGGCACGGAAGCGAAAAAAAGCAGACCGCAAACCTCGTGGAAATCGTGTTTGGGCAGGCAGCCGATTCCGTATTCAGATAAGTCTACGCAATCGCGGCAAGCACACCTTGTATCGTGTGCGGGCCATGACAAACTCCAAGTACTGGTTCCTGCACCGCAAAGAGTTTGTCTTTGGCAAGCTCCGCCCAGGCAAAACAAAGCGATGGACGGTGGATGTGAAGTTACCGTTGTGGTTGAAGAGTCAGTACAGCGAACTCAAAGTTGACATCCACAGTTCCATGAAGAAATTCAAGCTGGAAAAGCGTGTATACCTTCAGATCATGGGCTTAAAGCGCCCTCGGTATGACTTCAGCTACGCTCTCGAAGAACTCAAAGGCAATGGTGACGGTCGGATTCAGGCTGGTGAGCACTTTGCCGTCCGTGTGACGGTACGAAACAGTGGCAAAGGCAAGTCATTCCAAACCATTGGCATGCTCAAGAACAAAACGGGTCGTGAGCTGTTCATTGAGAGGGGGCGCATTCAATTTGGAAAGTTGAAGCCTGGAAAATACGCAACAGGATGGTTCTATATCCGCATCCATCCCTTCACCCAACGCAAAACCATAAAAATGCGTATTAGCATCTTTGATGCGGAACTACACACAACAGCACGCCGTCAGATCGTGTTCCCCCTCACCAAAACAAAACTCAAGAAGAAGAAGTTGAGCAAACGATGGCTCAAAGTCAAAGAACACTCCGCCTGGATTTACAGCGGTGCCGACTTTGGAACAGCACGTATCGCTCGTGTCTCAAAAGGCGGAAAATTGCAAACCGTGGCTCGTTTGGGTGCTTTCTATCAAATCAAACTCTCCAAACGTATGTTTGGCACGGTTGCCAAAAAGAAAAGCCGCCGTCACAAGCCTCACTGGTATGCATGGATTGCTAGTAGAGATGTCACTCCTGTAACCTCAGGGAAGAAACGCTCTCGCAAAAAAGCAAAGCTCTACTGGCAAGCCATTACACCGCGAATCATCGTTCGGACTCGCAAGTATCCCAAACCAACCCGAAGCAGCAACTACATCCTCAAAGGTACGATACGCAACAACGTCTCTCTGCTGGATACCTATATCCTTGTCAACGGTGAAAAGGTTTACTATCGCGCGTTACGCAACATCCCGAAACTTCAATTCAGCCTACCCATCAAACTCAAAAAAGGCCGCAATCGTGTGGTGATTGTGGCCAGAGAGAGCACCCAGTTCTCTGGCTACCAAGAAGTGTACCTCTTCTACCAAAAGAAGAAGATCCGACGGCGACGGAAAAAGAGCAAAAAACACTCCCTCAAGATCGTTCGGAAAAATACAAAACCCTCCAAGCGATAAGCTTCACCCCCACTCATGTTTGTCCTCGTGAGTCACGAGTTCTCTTCATCGACATCTCCTACCAGAACAAGAGTCAATGCTAGAACCCATAATGAACTCCACGAATGGACACTAATCCTCAAGAACAAGAACCTCAACGCAAGCAGGTGCTGGTTGAGGACCGGATATAGCCTCTTGCGTCTTCCATATGGGTAGCGTTCCAGTGGGGTGCCGCTGACCTTTATTACGCTTGTTTTAGGAATAGTTCCGTTTGACTTCCTTTTACAACATGTATTTCTTGCTCTTTAAAACTATCCATTTTTCCGTTTTCAATCTATTGGTGCTGTGCTATTTTATATTTACCAACTAATACTACAACGAGACTTTCGTGTCCCCGTTTTGTGAAGACCCGTTGCTAGCAAAACACTCACCTGAAGCAGGGGGTTGAGTAAAAGAGGTAGTGCTTATACCATGGTAACAT
>JALTMC010000502.1 GCA_027005175.1 Myxococcales bacterium | reverse complement strand
AAAATGAACTCCCTTGGATCGTATGGTTCTTCCTGGCATAGGTTCGGGGATGCAATGACTGGCATAGGTTCGGGGATGCAATGACTGGCATAGGTTCGGGGGGCAATGACTGGCATAGGTTAGGGGATGCAATCACTGGCGGGTTTGCGTCGGGAGCGAATCGCAGCGCGCCGGGAGCGAAAGTAGACACGAAGCTTGGAGGGTATGTGTTGTACCTGTCTACAGGAGTGTCGGTGAAACACGCTGGAGCGTTTGGCCGCGACATAGCCTTTGGAGGAAGGGAAGGGAGTGGGAGGAACAATCGTTTTTCCACGGAGTTTGTGTCGGTACCATTTGGGTTTTTCTGCCTGTTGTCCGAGGGGAGGGCCTGATGGGTTGTAAATGGCTCCACCAAAAGCAGCAGCCGAGCTATTTGCCATGGATGAGCTGATCGCACGCTGGTAAGTTTGGGGTAATGTTTTAAGCTGCAATGTGTGTAGAGCCTGAGCTTTGGAGCGGCCTCGGATCGAGAGCCAGAGTGTTTTGCCGTTGCTGCGGGCGATCACATGTCCGTGACGAGCAGTGATAAAGGTTTTGATAGAAGCCCGGTGGAGTCGGCGAAGTGCACGTTTGTGTGGATGGCCGTAGCGGTTGTGTTTCCCACAGGAGATGACGGCAAAGGTTGGTCGAACAAATGTCAGGAACCGGCTGGAGGAGGAGTGGTGGCTGCCGTGATGAGCGACCTTGAGCAGGTGGCTTGGGAGCCATTCCGGGTGTCGCATTAATCGGTATTCTGTGGGCTTTTCCGCATCTCCCGTAAGAAGGACCCGCAGCTTCTTGTATTCGAGGCGCATCACAATGGAGTTGGAGTTGGCATCGGAGCGCGTGTTTTTTAAGAAAGGTTTGCGAGGTGCGAGAACTCGAAGCTTGACACCCCCTCCCAGGTCCAGCACTTGATTGATCTTACCTGTGTAGGAGCGTATTCCAGCACGCCGTATATGTCGTAGAAATCGTCGATAAGGCGGTGACGGGTAGGGAAACGCTGGATCAATGTAGAGAAGAGGTTTGAATTTCCCTTGTAAACTTCGCCAGCCACCAAAGTGATCGAGGTGTGGGTGTGTTACGAGGAAGAGATTGACGCGCTTGATCTGAAGTTTTTCAAGGTAACGAGTGAGAATTCGTTTTGCTGAGGGGGGACCTGCATCGACAATGGCAACTTTGCCGGCTGGGGACTTAATCAGGATGGCGTCCCCTTGTCCAATGTAGAGAAAGTGAATTTCAAGGAGAGGGGTAGCCCAGAGAGCACCGGCAGAGGGTAGCAGTAGAAATAACGAAAATGCCCATGTCCGCAGGTGTTTGAGCTTTGTTCTATGAGGTGCCATTTGAATTTCCTTGGGAAGTTTTTGCATGCTTGGTCTATGAGTTTGGTATCATCGTTCTTCGTGAGTCTTCCTTGCAGCCCTTGACAGTGTGAAGAACGCTCGTACAATGGGCTCTTTTCTCCAGATTCTGGCATCGGGCCACTTGAGATAAATCGTTGATACAATAGTATAAGAAGAAGGCGTCTATGATGTCACTACCAAAGAAACCGCAACGGCGGGCTCTTCTGATCGTCCTCGATAGCGTGGGGGTTGGGGCAATGCCTGACGCGCCCTCCTATAACGATCCTCCAAACTGTTTTACACTAGGCAACGTCGCTGAGGTATGTCAAGGGTTGTCGATGCCACATATGGCCTCGTTGGGTCTTGGGCATATTGCTGAGATCTCTGGGGTTGAGGCTGTGCCCTCACCCACCGCTGCGTATGGCAAAATGGCGGAAAAAGCTCCAGGTAAGGACACGACCACAGGTCATTGGGAAATGGCGGGAGCGATTCTGGAGGAGCCATTGGCGTTGTTTCCCGAGGGCTTCTCTCAAGAGATTCTCGATGCCTTTGCTGCTGCGACGGGACGCGGTGTCTTGGGTAACTTGTCTGCGTCCGGTACTGTGATTATCGAGGAACTCGGACCCCAGCAACAGGAAACAGGGGATTGGATCGTTTACACTTCGGCTGACAGTGTGTTTCAAATTGCGGCACATGAAGAGGTGATACCTCTGGAAGAGTTATACCGAGCTTGTACGATCGCACGGAAGCTCCTGGACCCCTATCGTGTGGGGCGGGTGATTGCGCGGCCTTATGTGGGCTCTCCTGGTGCTTATGCTCGAACTGCCAATCGCAAAGATTTTGCCACTCTCCCTCCCTCTGAGACGATCTTGCAGCGGTTGGACAGCGCCGGTGTTTCAGTGACAGGTGTGGGGAAAATTGGGAATATCTACAGCGAGCAAGGCATCCGTCAGTCGTTTCCGACTAAGGACAATGTGGAGGGGATGGAGACGACATTTCGTTTGCTCAGAGAGCAAGAAGAGGGCTTGATCTTTGTGAATCTTGTTGATTTTGATTCGAAGTTTGGCCATCGTAACGACCCAAAGGGTTATGGTCGAGCGTTAGAGATCTTTGATGAATATTTAGGAAAGTTATTGTTGATGTTGCGGGAGGACGATTTACTTGTGATCACAGCAGACCACGGCTGTGATCCAACCGTACCCGGTACCGATCATTCACGAGAGTATGTTCCTTTGCTGGCTCAACATTCTTCGTTGGCGGGCGGAACATCATTGGGCACTCGCTCTACGTTTGCGGATATCGCTCAATCTCTCGCCACATTTTGGGGCTTGCCTGCAATGAACGTTGGTACAAGTTTTTTACCAACCACATCGCAGCAAAGCCAAACTCGATCAAGTTAGGGAGAAGTATGCAGGTTTTTGAATTGATCCGTAACAAACGGGATGGACACATCCTGTCTGCGGAAGAAATTGATTTTTTTATACAGGGATATGCTTCCGGTGATATCCCCGATTACCAAGCTGCGGCGATGGCCATGGCTATCTTCTTTAAAGGTCTCAACGATGAGGAGTTAATGACCTGGACACAGGCCATGATTCACTCCGGTGACGTCATGGACCTCGGTGATATTGAGGGTTACAAAGTCGATAAACATTCGACAGGTGGAGTTGGGGATAAGCCCTCTCTGATTCTTGCCCCCATCGTGGCAGCAGCGGGGCTTTGGGTTCCGATGATCAGTGGTCGTGGCCTGGGACATACTGGTGGAACCTTGGATAAACTAGAGTCGATTCCAGGTTTCCAGGTACAGCTTTCCAGTGAGCGATTTCGTGAGGTCTTGCGTGGGTGCGGTATGGTTCTCGCAGGCCAAACCGAAGATCTTGTTCCCGCTGATCGAAAGCTCTACGCCTTGCGAGATGTGACTGCCACTGTTGCATCCATACCTCTGATCGCGTCGAGTATTATGAGTAAGAAGTTGGCAGAGGGAATTGATGGTCTTGTGCTTGATGTTAAGTTTGGTCGTGGCGCATTTATGCAAGATGTAGAGAGTGCCAGAGCACTGGCAAAGACTCTGGTGTCGATCGGCTCTCGCATGGGCAAACAAGTTGTGGCACTGCTTACAGATATGAATCAGCCTTTGGGAACTCATGTGGGCAATAGCCTTGAGGTCATCGAGGCTTGTGAGATCTTACAAGGCCGTGTCGACAATGATGTCGCGCAGCTTTCGTTCCGCCTGGCTGCCGAGATGTTGTTGCTTGGTGGTCTCACGGAAGACCTTGATGGAGCGATGCTTCTTGTGGATGAATTGATTCAATCAGGGGCTGCCTTTCGTAAATTTCAGGAAGTTGTCACAGCTCAAGGTGGAGATCCGCGCACCCTGGAAGATTATGGACGTTTCCCACAAGCAAAAGGTGTGGCAGTCTTGTCTGCGCCCGACGATGGTTGGGTTCATGGTATTGCCTGTCAGGCGATTGGGCGTTTGGGCATTCGTTTGGGGGCGGGTCGAACAAAAGTCTCAGACCCCGTTGATCCCGCTGTGGGCTTTATTCTTCATCGGAAAATAGGTGATGAAGTCAAAGCCGGTGATCGGCTGGTGACCGTGTATTACAACGATGCAGATCTCGCTGATGAGATCCGTCAGCCACTGATCGATTGTTTTGAGATCTCCGACTCCCCTGTCACGGCACCCCCGATTGTCTTAGAGAAGCTGGGTGTTGAGGATGTGTCTTAGAGAAGAGGTGAATGTTGCTCAATAAGATTCAAAAAGCTGTTGCATCGATTCAGAAAAAGTCGTCTCTTGTTCCTCGGGTTGCAGGAATCCTGGGAAGCGGCTTGGGCTATCTGG
>JALTMC010000501.1 GCA_027005175.1 Myxococcales bacterium | reverse complement strand
GCATTCTACGCTCGAGAACAATGAGCAAAGCAACAGTGCTTGTAGAGCACTTTCTGCTCTCACTTGAACGCGCATTAAAACAGGGTATGACTTCACACCAAGCAGCATACCAAGAGATAGAATGTGTTCTCGTTTGCAATTCAGCTCATTATTTTTTGCCGCATATCAAACAGCGTATTTATGAGTCTCATGACCCAAAACTGAACTCCCTACGATTCCATTCCATCATAGATGCAACGGCAGCAAAATTAACGCCAAGTGTGCCTGTTCTTCTGTTGGCGACAACAGGTGCATTGCAAGGAAAGATTTATGACAAAGCGTTGCACAAAGCAAAAGCTCCCTTTGTTCTACCCTCAGCCTTTGCCCAAAGAAAGCTCATGCAAGCCATTTATCAAGGGGTCAAATCTTCCAACAATTCAATCACACGCGAAGCAGGCTATACACTCATCAAATACTGGCAAGAGAACCTTCACAATATAACAACAACGATAGCTGCATGTACGGAAATACCTATTATCTTTGATGCCCTCTCTCACGACTCTCAAGAAGTAAGACAATTTCTTCGCGACAAGCAGATAATCAATCCAATGACATGCACATTTGAGCACATTCAAAAAGACGAGACGAGCCAACTCTTCTTTTGATGTTTGACGGCTTAATGACACTTTATGTCACACATCCGCTATACTCTGTAGGCAGCACAATCACCAAGATATTGTCATGTTGGTGAACAACAAGGAGAGTGTGATGTCGATCCAGATGAGTGTGTTGGGTAGTGGTTCAAGTGGAAATGCAACATTGTTATGCCTTGAGGAAGAGAGTTCGAGGCGTCACATCCTGATCGATGCTGGTTTTTCACCGAGAGAGTTGACGAAGCGGATGGCGCAGTTTGGGGTCACTCCAGAAATGTTGGATGCCATCCTTATCACACACCTACACAGGGATCATTTTAAGGAAGAGTGGCTAGGGAAGGCCAAACGACATGACACTCCAATCTATCTACACCAACAACATACCAAGCTGTGGACAGAGCTTGGTCGCTCGGCCTTGGGTGTCAGAATTGTCGATGATTCATTTGAGTTGGGCTCCAGGACCCAGGTCACAACAGTTCGACTACCTCACGATCAGCAAGGAAGTGTGGGTTATATTGTGGAACACAACGGAACCCGGTTGGGTTTTGCAACAGACTTGGGTCAAGTCCCCAAGGCGATGATAGAGAAATTTCATTCCTTGGACGCTCTGGCCATTGAGTCCAACTACGATCCCACAATGCAGCGAAACAGCTCCAGACCTGCCTACTTAAAAAAGCGAGTGATGGGCAATCGTGGTCACCTCTCCAACGAACAAGCGTGGAAAGCCGTCCGCCAGATATCCCAACAATCCAACTTACATCATATCTTCTTTCTCCACCTCTCGCGTCAATGCAACGCCATTCACTTGGTGGAAAAGACCTATGAACAGAGCAGCCCTGAGCTGGTCCATCGCTTAATATTCACAGATCAGTTTGTTCCAACCCCTTTGGTTTCGATTCTTCCCCTACCCCAACCTTCCCTAGCCATCCCACAAAACCAACTCTCCTTGTTCTAAACAAATACTTCAGGTACATTGTCTGCTCTGAAGATTCATCCTTGAGAAACAACACTTCGTGCTTTGCATTACTTGCTGTTGTGACCCCCTTTTCCTAACGGGTTTTGATGACAACAAAGCCCACTCGAAAGTGATGACAATAAAACCCGCTCGGAAGTGACGACAACAAAAACCCGCTCGGAAGAGAAGATCGAATGACTCAGCCTAACACGACGTTTCAACTTCACTACTCACATACCAGTCAGATCGAAAGCGATCTGACACAAACAGCAATACATCTCGCAAGAGACACTGCAAGGGCTCCGATTTTTTTTCGGGGACGTGTTGCACAGCCGCTTCTTTTGCGGGAGGCACTCAGCACACTGTATCAGATTTATGCATCTGATCTTCGTTTCAAAGGACGAGATCGAACAGCCTATCTGCAGTACCTACAAAAGCAAGCCGCCAAAGATCCTTCCTCCGCAAAGTCAGCAGCCCAGATGCGTCAGTCTGAAGAATTCCTTTTGGCAAACTTAGAAGAGCAAGAGAGCACCGACATTCTCGACCCGCTCCTCACAGTCCACCCGGACCAAGCCTTTCTTGAAGTTTTCTCCAAAGATGAGTCGAGCTATGCCCAGCTCTCCTTTCAATGGGAACTCTTTGAGGAAGTGGAAGATCTTACCTACGGCACAACCCATATCGATTTTACTCCCGATTTTTTTGAAGCACTGCAGAAGATACGCAGTTACAAAGAAACCACCATGGATATGGGTGGACAAGGAACCTCCTTTTCAAAGGATGAAGCACCACTCCCCAACAAGAAGTTGCAAGTCCCCGACTCTTGGCTACGAGGTTTTGTGCAAGTCCAAGCCGCCACAACGCTGCCCATGACTCGCTTTCATCTGTCACCCATCGATCTCTACAATGTGTTGATCTACCTGCGTCGGAACAAGCCCAAAAAAAGCCCACGAGGGCTTCGCTACGAGCTACTTCCAGGCATCGCACCTCGAATAGTCCTGGAGCCCACAGAGAAGTTATTTCTAGGTCAAGGACAACCCTACGAAGGTCTATCTCCCCAGATCATCCGAACGTGGGGGCGTCAACGATTGTTTCTCTTGCGACGTCTGCTCCCCTTTACAGAAACCGTTACAGTTCACACTCTTGGCTCGGGCCTCCCCACTTTTTATGTTCTGCACATGGGACCCATCACACTCACCCTTGGACTGAGTGGATGGACAGATAAAAACTGGAGCACCAGCGTTCAGTTCGATGCGATGCTGCCCAAGGGCGAGAGCAAACTCAAACTCCTGACACAGCTAACCAAGCAACTCAAAGATGCCTCCTCCATGTCTTTGGCAGGGATTCTGGAAGCTCTGGATATTCCAACCTCTGAAGGGTTGGCTGCTCTGCAACAACTTTGCCAGCAAGGACTCGTTACCTACGATCTACAGAATGAGTTGTACCGATACAGAGAGATGAGCCCCACACCTCTTGAGACAGAGAAATTCAAGTTTCGCAATGAACGAGAAGCCCGAGCCAATGAGCTTCTCGCCCAAAATAAAGAAGCCAAGACACCATTTATCACGATTACCAAGTTGACAAATGTTCTTGGGGAAGGAACAGAGATTCACGGTGAAGTGGAAGATAGGGCTGCGTACCGAACCTATCAATCGAGCTTCTTTATCGATCTGGATGGGCGTATGACTCGCACAAAGTGTTCTTCCCCTTGGTACAAGCAAAGCCAGGGAAAAGAAGGTCCAAGTGAGTATATTCTGGCGTTGTTACTTCTCTATCAACAACAAGAAACAGAACGCGAAGAACTCAGACGACAAGGCAAAGACCGTCAACGGATTGTTGCCGAGACACGCACCTTAACCCGGAGAAAAAACACCAAAGAAACAGTGTATCGGGTAACCCTGGACCACAAGAGGATGCGGGTGCAATGGGGTCCAAGAGCACAAGCTCCCAAGCGACAAACGCTGATGTTCAACAGCCAAGAAGAAGCCAGAGATGCCTACTTTGCGAGGCTCGATCAACTCACCGCCCAAGGCTATATCCATAGCTGAAACTCGTACTCGACACTTGGAGCCAGGTTGACATCCTCCTCCACCCAATCCGCTTTGCTGTAGATTCTGGAGGGGGCTTCCACGCCCACAACATAAAAGGTTTTTTTCTGATGAGCCAAAGAGATTTTACTTTGCCGGAGACGACAACAGCAGAGCAGAGGCGAGAGTTATGGCAGAGGATCGATGAAGCAGGCGGTAACAAGGCGTATATACGTGGTGAGTTGCAGCGGCAAGGTCTCGAAGCGACAGGCGATCCTGCAAGGATGAACGCCAAGCAGCGCTCTGTTTACAAGAAAGCCAAACGTTTGGAGGCTGAATTTATTCGAGCCATTCGCAAGTGTACTTGGGCTGCTTACAAAGAGACTCATTTGGTCCACCTTGGTGATGGTATTTTCTACAATGATCTCATCGATTTTGACAAGTACGATCTGGACAAACGAGAGCAACGGCTAGGAGACAATGGGATCCCGATCCTGGAAGATGTGGACCAGCTTGCCGCGTTTCTGGGGTTGAGTATCGCAGAGATGAGATGGTTATCGTATCATCGAACAGCCGACACTAACACACACTATGTTCAGTT
>JALTMC010000500.1:561-4221 GCA_027005175.1 Myxococcales bacterium | reverse complement strand
TGCTTGGCAGGTGCTCTGACAGCCTGTCTGACACGTCCCGTTCTTGCAGGTTTGACCGGAAAGACAGGCAACTCCAGCCCCCCACAAGGTGCAGTTTCCT
The DNA here is from genome assembly GCA_027005175.1 of Myxococcales bacterium. Lineage (GTDB taxonomy): Bacteria > Myxococcota_C > UBA6777 > UBA6777 > UBA6777 > M3003. Next base: position 4,121 of record JALTMC010000500.1, on the reverse strand, counting down.
TGTGTTGACTTTTGACACGTTTGTACGCTGTTCCCGGAGCACTGTTTGTCACCCATCTGACATACATTCTTGCAGGATAATTCACATGTTCCATTCTGACAGATCTTCGGTGCAGGGCAGGGGGTGGGATTTTGCCAAGTCCAGCATTGGTTCTGACCTTGTTGGCACGTTTCTACTGCATTGGCTGCACATCGGGTTGTGCCTGAAGTACAGGTGCTTTGGCAGGTCGGAGGATTGGCTGTACAGAAACCATTGCTACAAACTTGACCGGTGGCACAGGGTTTTGGGGAACTCCAGAGGGGACAAGCTCCATTGGCTCCTACAACACAGGTCTCTACCGCATTTCCAGAGCATTGAGTGCTCCCAACTTTGCAGGCACTCTTGCATTTGTCGATATTGCTGTCTTGAGAGCATTGCGCCTTTCCATCAAGAACTTGGCACAGATTTTTCTCTCCCTCGCAGGAGCGAGAGGTCCAACTCCAGCACCCAGACTTTGCATTCAGAGCACAGACGATGGCACTTTTTCCGCCAGTAATGCATGCACTTTGTCCATCCTGGCATACATTGGCACATGGAGGTGCAGCGCAAGAGACAACCAAAGAGAGTGATAGGCTCATGGTGAGGCCGATCCATACCGTGCGTACTATCCTTTTGTGATTCAACATTCTTTTCCTGTTATGATGCTGTCCAGTAGTGAGATGTTGCGACCATCTGCAACACAAAGTGCTCTACAGCATAGGGTGCTCTGTGCTATTTCTCAATAGAGAATCGTGGGAAATCGCCATAAGGCAACGATCTCTTTCGGGTTATTCTCAGACTTTCCCCTGCGAAAGTTGCGAGGTCAATTCTTTCGTTGTAAGGTTGGTGAAACAAAGAGGTGCTGTCGATGTCCGAACGAAAAGAGCATTGGGAAAAGATCTATCAAGCCAAACCATCACAACAGCTTACTTGGTATCAAGAGAAGCCGGAGTTGTCGTTGCAGTTGATTCGCAACACCCAGCTTCCTCTTGATGCATCTGTGATCGACGTTGGTGGAGGAGCTTCGACCCTTGTGGATCACCTTTGCGAAGCGGGCTATACAGATATTGGGGTGTTGGATCTCTCGGCGAACGCTCTAGCTGCCACCCAAGAGAGGCTTGGTGATAAAGCTTCTGAGGTGACATGGTATGTCGAAGATGTCACTTGTTTTACGCCACCGCGCCTGTTCTCCCTTTGGCACGATCGGGCAGTCTTTCATTTTCTGACGGAGCAATCGGATAGAGAGCATTATGTCAGCACACTCAAACGCTCTCTTGTGCCCGGTGGACATCTTATCATCGCAACATTCGCGATCGGTGGACCCACTCAATGTAGTGGACTCGACATTGTTCAATATGATGCAGACAAACTGGTGGCTGAACTTGGAGAAGACTTTGAGTTGGTTGAGCAAGCCAACGAGCGACACATCACTCCAAGAGATACAGGGCAAGAGTTTGTGTATTTTCGCTTGGTGAAGAAAGGCTAGCCGAGCTGCTTCTTCTGTAGGGGGCGGCGAAATCGTTTAAGTTGTTTAATGAAGTGCGCTCTTTTTTTTGAGGTTTTCGTGCAACACCTCTTCTGCGAGCTTGACGACACGCTTGATGTGGCCGTTGAGGAACCAAGAGAGCGGAGAGAGGAGACTGCTCCGATTCCGTTGTCGTGAACTCCTGGTACAAAAAGGGTGGTAAGGGTTGACCATCAGATAGGAGGAGACCACAACCTTACCTGAGAGGTCTTCTCAGAAGAGAATATTCAAAAGGAGTATTCGCCTTCTACTCGAAAGATGATACAATTCAGGCCATCTCTCTTTGCTCTCTTTTTGGAGTGGGATAGAGAGCCACGGTTCTTACAACGAGTTCGTGTGATGGAAGAATGCATGGAAGCACATTGTATGGAGCAAGGTTAAATGACAAAGACGAGAATCTCAATGTTTCGGCTGGGCATGGTGTGGTGTGTGCTTTTTCTTGGGTGGGTCGGCGTGGCTTGTAGCCCGAAAGAGGTACCCAAGGGGCCTTGCAAGACTGCTGTTGACTGTGCGGGGTCCACCATTTGCGATAACGGTAAATGTGTGTATCCCAAGAGAGAGACCCCTGCACAGGAGAAACAAACGGAGGTAAAGTCGGAGTCTTCTCAAGAGGTGGTCGTTGGACCGGATTCGGGGAAAGAGTCTGTTGATGCTTCTGAATCGACACCGGAAGTTCATGTTGAAACGGTCAAAGAAACTCCAAGAGAGACAGGTCAGGTTTGCAAAACAGGTGACACCAAGCCTTGTTATACAGGCCCCAAGGGAACAAAAGGCAAAGGGGAATGTCGAGCTGGCAAACAGAAGTGTGTGGGTGGTTTCTGGGATACAGCTTGCGTCGGCGAAGTTCTTCCATCACGAGAAGAGTGTAATGGTAAGGATGACAACTGCAACGAAAAAACAGATGAATCCTTTCCCCAGGATGGAGATGCTTGTAAGCTCGCTGGTAAAAAAGGTCCTTGTGCGAAAGGCACGTATATCTGCCAGGCAGATAAGCTGGTATGTAATGTTACCTACAAGTCCAAGCCTGAAGATTGCAGTAATAAGATCGATGATGACTGCGATGGAAAGATCGACGGTCCACCTTGCAAATGCAACCCGAAAGAGACCCGTGAGTGCTTTTCTGGAGCTCCAAAAGAGGCTACAGAAGGAGAGTGTCGCAAAGGCCGCCAAACATGTGACGCCAAGGGGCAATGGGGAGCTTGCTTGGGGGAGAAGTTGCCACAGACTGAAACCTGCAATGGAAAAGATGACGATTGTGATGGCAAGGTTGACGAATCCTTCCCCGAGAAAGGTAAGTCTTGTACTGACACGACAAAGAAAGGGATCTGCAAGCAGGGAAGTTATACGGCGTGCAAAGGTGGCACTTTGGTCTGCACCTCACAGGTACAGCCTGCGCCCAAGGAGATCTGTGGCAACGGAAAAGATGATAACTGCAATGGAGATGCCGACGAAAATCCACCCTGCCAGTGTAAGCCCGGTCAAACACGTTCTTGTTATAACGGAACTCCTACCACAGAGAAGAACAAGCCTTGTCAGCGAGGCACACAAAAGTGTGATAGAAAGGGAAAGTGGGGGGCCTGCATCGGAGAGGTCACCCCTAAATCTGAGATATGCGACAATATCGACAACGACTGCAATGGGCTTGTCGATGACAATCTCAAGAGAGCTTGTAGCTCGGTTTGTGGAAAAGGGACAGAGACCTGTTACCAAGGGAAATATATTAAGTGTACCGCCCCGCAACCCACGGCAGAGATCTGTGATGGAAAAGACAACGATTGTGACGGCTATATCGACAATCAAAAAAACTTGCAACAGAGCTATAGCTTGACGCAGTCTTGCTCGAATCGGTGTGGGAAAGGCACAGAGACATGCTCCTCCACAGGGAAGTGGGTCAGTTGTAGTGCTCCGAAACCCACAACAGAGATCTGTGATGGAAAAGACAACGATTGTGACGGCACTCCCGATGACAATGTTTTTCAAGTGTGCTTTGACACCGGGCTTTCGGGTTGTACTTATA
>JALTMC010000500.1:0-551 GCA_027005175.1 Myxococcales bacterium | reverse complement strand
GAGATCTGTGGAGCTACTTTTCCTTATGCCTCTGTCACCAGCACAGGCTCTTTTCTCGGGAGGCGATACTTTACGGCTGTGAAAAAAACGGCGACAGGGACGTATGCTTTGGCGAGTTCTCTATCAGGGCTTCAATGTGATAAGATGCCATTGTTCCTCACACCTGCTACAAACGCCAGACGTCCTGTGAGTTATACCTGCTCGGGTCGAACATTTATCATCAATATGGGGGCTCATGCGACACTCAAAGGAACCAAGCAAGATAGTTCATTCTATGCTGTTCTTCCTCGCCGAGAGGCGGATACTACCTGGGGTGTTGCCTCTTGCACAGGAAGCAGAACATGCTATCTTTCGCGTTCTTATGGTGGACCCTCCCTGACCCAAGTGGGAACGGGTATTGTAGATATCACTTCCACCCGTTGTAAAAATGCGACAGGGCCACTTTTTGCTACGATTCTGTCCTCTAGTCTTACGGGCTACGCGACTGCTTACTATTACAATGGAAAGTGTCGTGTTCGTACGTATGGTCTTGATGGAAAGCTCGCCATTCG
>JALTMC010000499.1 GCA_027005175.1 Myxococcales bacterium | reverse complement strand
CCTACGGATATGGGAATTGCTCCTCAATGGGTATGCTCAAAGAGGCTCTGAGCTAGCTTTACTCAGTCGAATGACGTGTAATGCTGCCAACCAGTGGCATCGAAATACTAGAAGACGAGAAGTCCCTTATGAGAGTTCATCAGTTGCTTTGTTTCAGAACACGCTCTCACCAACACAATATCTCCATCCCTATTTTCCTTCACAGCCACAAACACCAGAAGAAGCGTACCACCAAGAAGAATTAGTAGGGATTCTTTTACAAAAACAAGCTAAGATTCAAGCACTTCTTCATACAATGCCGGTATCTCCTCGTTGGGTGTTTATCCGTTTGTATGTTGATAAGAGATCGATTCCAGAGATCGTAGAAGAGAGAATCAACCATCAACTTTTGAGAAAAAATCTTTCCTTGGACTTGATGGATGAAGATGAAGAGAAAAAGTTTAGGAAAACATGCCATAACTGGGTCACAGCAAACAAAAAGCGAGCCATCCAACACCTGCACAAAAATTTAGTCAAGGAGTCGTAGTATAGATGATCGAATCCTCAAACCATACAGTGCTCATTTTGCTTGATCTGGACCAACTATCTCCTGATATTCCAGCAACAACCCCTATTGTTGCAAGTATAGGTCCTTACACAGGCAAGAACTTGGGTGCAATTGTGTGTATTGCCTGCAATCAGAACAAGATGCGTAGGCAAGGATTTTCGTTTGACAGTTTACGACAGCTCGCAAGTCATATCTCTGTTCAGCTAGGCATCTCTGGCGATATAGTTTGTGAATTTGCTCCATGCCTAATAGCTCCAGAGAGTGCAGATCGTGCGCTGGTGCGGCTATTGAAGAATGCACCCTGCCCGTCTCACACAGGTCCCTTTGGGAAACTTATTCTTCTCACAAGAGACAAGGGGCTTCGCAAACTATTTCACAAGCTCATACCTTCAAGTCGAACGAGAATAGAAAGTTTGTCTATGCCTGATGCCATAGGTTATAGGTTATCTAAGAAGTCTTATACACGTGGCTGCCCCAGCCCTTTTAACAATCATGTTCCTGCTGAACCTCCGACCAAAGGATGGAGTGTCCCCATAGAATCTCCCCCTCAGGCAGCATGGGCATCAGAGCAACTTTTTACTATGGAGATTGACAACTTTCAAGAATTCAGCTCGCTTTTGGACTGCAAACCTTTTCTGCTTTCTCAATGCAGCACAACCCAAACGTCAACTCGTGGAGTAAGTCGCTGTGTTCCAAGCCTCAACCCCCTCTCTACCTTTGGTGAGGTATCCGCAACAGATGGCTTAGTACTCACCCATCATAGTTCACCTCCCCCTGCTCCATTAGGAGAATTGGCTCCTGGATCGATTCAAGAGGCAAGCATTGGACCTGGCGCGATCCATCTGACTTCTAAAAATGCAACCTATCGAACAAACCTCCCTGTAGCCGCGATTCAATATGCACATGAGAAGAGTGGACAATTCTTTCTGGACATCTCAGGCAGACGTGTTGATGATACGCGCATGCTCTCTTTACTACCAAGGCAAGATTCATTTGGCAGTCTTGTTCAAGTTAATATTATGGCCGAGAGTTTGCCCAACGGTTTGTTGCTTCGGTTCAAGCTTGAATATGGTGATGAAGATCCCTCAGCGTGGTGGTATATGGAGGGAAAAAGCAGTACATATGAACATGTCCTCTTTGAGACGAGGTCGAGAGCGATTCCCAAGAAAGTCATCGCACAAATGCGGCGTTTCAGAAGCAGTATCGTCATGGCTGTTCCCTCCGATGTCACGGAAGTTTCTTTGGACAAAGAGATTCTCAGAGGGAGCTTGGGAGCAGGTCGCTGGGATAGCGAGAAAGTTGCTGTTTTGGCCATCACCCAAAAGCTACAAAAACAGAAGCACAGCGTTCTTTCAATTCAAGACTGCTCCTTTTCGACACCTGTTTCCTATCCAAGATCGTGGGATAGGAACCTATGGACAAAGCTACAATCTTTGCCCATTGTGATTCCAAAGTGTCAGATTCCTGGTAGACAATGCATTTGTACCAGAAAGGAGTAGGAAAAAAAAAATGCAACGCATAACCTTACAGCAAATACGAACAGACTCGGACTATCCAACATTTACGCCACAGGGATTCCTTAAGGTACTGGCTGCCTGTGCCTGGGGAAAGAACCGCGAATTATCTCCTCAGATCTTGGAGCAACAGGGGCTTATATCTTTTTGGAAAGAGCAAGCATGGAACGAACGAATCAAACAAGAGCTCAATCACATTTCAGAGCCCCCGGTAGATTACGCTGTGAGGGCGGAAGTCTTGGATTGGCTACTATGGATAGAGCAAGCTGCCCTGGCCAGCCAAACCATACTCATGCTAGAGCAAGCAGAGCTACAAGAGTTACAAGAAACACTCTCCATATTCCTGACAGAACAAGAACAACATTGCAAAAGTCGCCAGGACCTTTGGCTTTATGCACAAGAAGCGGAGCGAGCACAAAAAACTCTGAAGCTACAGGTTTCGCCCTGGAGTTGGATCACAGAAAAGGCAACGATTCCGACAGAAGTGCAGATCCACCCGCTCCCCTCTTTGGCCAATCGTATACTCTCAGATTGGTTAATGGGTGAGCTGACACCTGGACAAGAAGAAGAGATCAACACTCTTTTAGAAGAGTATCAGGGAGAGGGTTCACTATACTCTTCTTATAGAGAACTATTTGTACAAAGCTCCCAGGAGATCTCGATTCCGACGCCAGAGCGATATCTTGCTTTACAAGGCAAGCTCCCTGAGTTAACGGAACCTATCGCTCAATGGCGCACTCCACACTATGGAAGAGGTGTTTCAATCTGCACTTTTGCAAGAGATGGTGGGGGGGTGCTACGACTTCCCAATGGAGTCAAGTATACCTTCTCAACACAGGAGACTTTGCACTGGGAAGATCCGCTCTTCGGTTCGTTGGAGACACGCATTACCCCAGATTACATGGATCTCACAAGCTGCCTAGAACATGCTCAGGCAGCGGTCTACCAGCAAACAAACAAGCCGCTCGCGGAACAAGAGCCAAATGTGTTGCTAGCAGCAGCAAAGCTCCTGAAGCACGAAAATATCCTTGATGCAGGACAGCGTATTATCACAGCAAAGCCAGAAAAGAATGACAGGTCTTTGCTGGAAGCAGTACTTCGCCTACGCTTAGAGCTTGAGCGTGCCGCCCTAAATCTGAGTCACAGTATTCTTGAATGTGAGCTGGCAAATGTCGATCAAGAATACAACAAAAAAGGGATGGCAGATGCCATAGAGGCCTTGGAGTTTGAGGATTACACAGATTACCTGACACAGGAGGCTCTCCTACCCGAAACGTGGTGGGGTCAAGCTCTGCTATGGTTCCAACTAGAAAACGAACTCCCTGTTTTGTTAGCCAATGCTGACATCCCTGAATCTTGGCGTGATATGCCTACAGAAGAGGTACAGACAGAGACCACTCTAACTTCGGAGTCCTTAGCGAATGTTGCCCCCTCCGAGATCGGGGATGAGAGCCCAGCAAGAGAGGAACAGACAGAGGCAACTCTGTCCTCGAAGTTTATTCTCGCTCAGATCACAGAGAAGTGGGTCAACTTAACAAAAGATGATCAAGAACTTCTAGCTTCACCGATAGAATTGCCAAAAGAGTCTTTGGCGATAGGAAAAGCAGAGAAGAGCAAAGGCTCTCGACAACTCCAGTGGAGTGGTCGTCAGAATACATGGGATGCTTATCTGACACTCCCTGAAAAAGACGAAAACAGTTCTGTCACACTTTCTGTCATAAGTGACACTGTGTCTTTTGTGCAAGCCTGCCTGATGGGGGTTGTGCAAGAACTACAAGAAAAGAATGGTGTTTTTGAAGCAGAATATTTGATTGCAGACTTACGACAATCAAAGCCACAAACTCAAACTCAACCGATAGCACAACTTGTTCTTATTGCGGCTGATGGTTCAATAGATTTTGGAGATGTTGCCAAAGAAAGGAAGAAATGAACTATATTACATTTGAGACACTCACGAGGCACCAGACTCATACAAACAGGCTGCGGATCTGCTTGGGAGACGAACTCTGCTCTTGGATGCTCAAGAGTGAGGCTCGTAAAGAGCTAGGCTTGGAAACACCAAGGATTCCGACAGACAAAGGCTCTCTCGTTGTATTGTTCAAGAGAAGCGAGAGGTTGGAAGGTTGTATTGCAAAAGGATATGGACTGCCTTTTATCTGGCGACAGAGTGGAGATCCAAGCAACTCTCGCGCTCCACAGGCCATGATAGAGAAAGCGAATCGCATAAAATCATTTCTTGGTAGCTCTTATGCAAACTGGTGGGTGGACCTCCACATTTCAGCCACGGGAATTAGCTTAAGAAATCTGGAAATGGAAGTAGAGTCTGCTGCTGTGCCATTAGCGGCAGGCTTACTCCTCGCCAACAACGAAGGTCAACCAAGTCCATTTGTTCTCAGCACTGGTGCCATCAATGAAGAAAAATACATAGACACTGTCGATGGCTATGAAGAGAAGCTGCTCGCAGTTGATACACTTATACCAGTTGGTGAGTCAGATCGGTTCTTCTATGTACCTTCAGCCGACCTCTCTATCGCTCGCAAAGCTGCGAAGAATTTAGGCTCGACTGTTACAATAAAAGCATTCGAGGTAAACAACCCCTTTAACAGAGTGATGGGATCGCTTCTGATTGATATGGATCAAAAACCATTGCCAAGTGCTTCTTTCGAGACACACCGTCTTTATGCCAATCGTCCTCACATTGTGTTTTCTCCCACACGAAGTTCCTACTACAAAAAGTACCTGGTGCGCACCATTGGAGAAAAAGTCCCCAAACCTCCCGAACTAAGAAACGCAACCGTTCAGAAACTTCTTCTCCCCGTAAGCTTGCGCCCAGACAATACGTTTTTATCGTTGGCCATTCACAGACCAGAAGCTGTTAACTTTGTAGTCAGCAACTCAAGCCGCAAACAGCTTGATAAGGTTTCCGAATTTGCAAGCTCTTTGGGGATAAAGTCGATAACACACAAACTCGTACCCATTGAAGATGAAGCAGTGCAGGTAAGCACGATTCAAGATCTGCAACAATGGCTTGAAGGTGCCCCCCAAGAAGGACGTGTTGTTGATTTCACGCCGGGAACACGAGAGATGCTTGCAGTCGTTGTTGCTGCGGGTATCGCCAGCCAAGCTCACCTCGTATATGTTCGCCACTCAATGGTGCCAGAAACAAACAGAATCGAATTTGGAACCGAAGAATTGGCGGTTTTCAAATTCTCCACACGATAGGAATAGCACAAGAGACAGATGGGTAGGCTCAGAACTCAACTCAAAGAATGAACACTGTTCGTTGCGAGAGCAGGCAAAATAAAAACAGAACAGCGGCTCAATGCCCCAAGTATCTTCGATACTCGGCTCAATGCCCCAAGTATCTTCGATACTCATTTGGTCTATCATTTCGAGAGAAGCCGCGATGAAATGTGGAAGTGTTTTTATCAGTATTCCTAAACACCTGAATGTTCCGATCAGAAAAGGATGTCCATATATCGTCTCAAAGAAGGTGCTTTAAGTACTTAAAACGATTTACCTGTCAGAAAAATGTATGACTCTCATTTTAAGAGAGTCGATACATTTTAGTGTCGAGAAGCTCAGGAGCTTGAAAATGAGTAAGACAGTTTCGGTGTTTGCAAATATCAGCAATCACAGCAGTAAAACATAGGGAACAAAGCAGCTAGAAGCTGCCAAGATGTGTGCTTCTAAGATAGTAGATATACCTTCTCCAAAAGTGCCACCGGAAGCTGATGAAGTGGCAGTAGAGGAGCTGGCAGAAGAGATTCTAGAACAGGTCCCTGAGAGAACGACACATGCGATGGTAATGGGTGAGTTCACGCTAATCTTTATGGTGATCGCAGGTCTGCAAAAGCGTGGAGTGGTTTGTATGGCTGCGACCACAGAACGAGAAGTTGTCCAAAAAGAAGACGGCAGCAAGCACAGTTTTTTCAGATTTATTCGCTTTCGACAATACTCTCAAGATGAGATGTACTAAAAAGCTGTCAGAAAAATAGGGTGGCGACATTTAAGAAGTGTAGCAAGAGCGAAATAGAGAAGAGAGCCTCCTCACACACATAGAGAAACAAACGCACTATCACCTGGAGAAGATGCAACATGTCGATCATTACGGCAACATATAAGATCGTTACTCCACTTTTCCTCGCAGGAGCGGAACAAAAGAAAGTAGAAATCCGACTGGCTTCGTTCAAAGGCGCGCTACGCTTCTGGTGGCGTTTCCTTGCATGGTCACACTTCCAAGAAGAGGAAGACCAGCGATTGAATGCTATCCGAGAAAAAGAAGCATATATATTTGGTAGCAGCGACCAAGAGATTGGACAGGCCAGCATCATACTGCGACTGGCTGAAACGAATGCTGCCGAGTACGTACGAGAGCCACTCCAGCAGATATCTATCCCATTTGCCTATCTCGCAGGCCAAGGATTATCGAAGTACCAAGGCGGCAATATGAAGATGACTCGACCTTTTATCGCGCCGGACTGTTTTTTTACAGTACAGGGTTTGCTGCGCCCCAACAGAACGCTATCCACAGAAGACCTCAAACTCCTTGACCAAGCATTTTTGCTACTGGGTACTTGTGGTGGCCTGGGAGCACGAACTCGCCGTGGGATGGGTTCCATTGTACTTCAGTCGTATACATCGGCAAACGGAGAAATGCTCATCCCCTCCACCACAGAGCGTGAGTTAAAACAGCAACTGGATGAATTGTTCTCATTGAGAACAACAAGCTACCCTCCCTACACTGCATTATCTAACAGGACAGACTTCAAGATAATTTCTATAAGAAATGGAAATACGAGTGATGCTTTGCTCACTCACCTCGGAGAAAAAATGATGATGTTTCGATCTTATGGAAGAAATGGAAGGGTATTGAGACGACCAGCAGAGCAAAACTTCAAGGATGACCACGATGATATTCTTAAAGTATTACAGGGACAAGCAGTGAACAGACATCCCAAGAGGGTGGGGTTTGGATTACCACATAACTATTTCTTTTCCAGCATAAGGCCAGCAGGAGAAGCGAAAGTAGATGTAGAACCTGAGCACTCAACTCGACGTGCGAGTCCTTTGCTCATCCATATTCATGAATTTTCCCCTCAAACGTTTGTAGGTGTAGTGTTGTTTGCTCCAGCAGTCTTCTTACCAGCAGATGATAGGATCAAGATGAAGCCAAGCAATCGACAAAGAACACAATATGCATCAGTCGATTCTGATGTATATCTGGCTGTGAAAGAGTTTATGGCCTATCTCTAAAAAATATTTATGTGCCCCATTCAATGGTTATGTACAAGCTGAGGTAGAGCAAGTGAGTCACACACAAAAGAATCAAACTAGCTTACATATGACAATCGGCCCCGTGCAAGGATTTGTGAGTCAATCCAGACGCACTCGAGATCTATGGAGTAGCTCCTTTTTGTTGTCCTATTTGGCAGGTTCGGGGATGGTAAAACTAGAGCAGCTTGGAGCAGATATTATCTTACCCAACGTGACAGATGATCTATTATTTTGTAAGATAAAAGATCCGCACAGTCCCGGGACACCAAGTATTGGTTCATTGCCGAACCGTTTTCAAGCATCTTTTCCAGCAGGCACATCGAATGATGAGATCCAGCAAGCAGCACAAGTAACGAGAAAAGCTATCCTGACAGCTTGGCAGAAGATGGCAGATGACATTTGGGATACTTATGTTAAGAAAGCAGTTGAAAGTGGAAACAAAACCGAGGCAATCTGGGATCGTCAGGTAAAAGATTTTTGGGATATCCAATGGGTTATCGGTGCTGATCCAACACTGCTAGATCGACGCAAAAACTGGCGAATACATCTCCCACCCGAGGAACCTGGAGACAAATGCACCTTGATGCAGGATTGGCAGGAATTATCCGGTCATATCCGTTCACAAGGTGCGAATACCAGAAAACAACAAGATCACTTCTGGGAAATGATACAAGAACAGATAAGTTGCCTGGATCTGGGAGATGAAGAAAAGCTCTGCGCCCCCGCATTGATCAAACGATTGTTCCCCAAACGTTCTCATGAAACCATTGGCTGGGATGTACAGAGTTCATCATGGCCTTCTACTTCTTATATCGCTGCGATTCCCTGGATCGTGGAGGTAATGAAGCATCGCCCCACAGAAGCGGATCAATATGCACAAGCACTGATCGTGCAAATAGAGGATGGCATCCTGACAGAGAAAAGGAACAACATCCGCTCCCTGCAGGCTTGGCCAGATGCCCGTTTTTCAGCGATTGATGGCAAGTTATTTTTCTCGAACGCCTTGGAGAATGAACGACTGGTTTTATTGAAAGAAGAGCATCAGCGTTCAAGAGTAATAGAGCAATTACAAGCACTCTACAAACTAAAAAAAAACGATACGCAAGAACCACTGGGGCCTCCCTCTCCTTATTATGCGCTGTTACTTATGGATGGAGACTCTCTGGGAGGATTAAATCGTGACTTGGGGATAAAAGTGAGTGAGGCTCTGGCATTTTTTACGAACCAGGTCAAGCAAACTGTCCGAGAGCACGATGGCGTTGTCATTTATGCGGGTGGCGACGATCTCCTTGCGATGCTTCCATTACCACTGGCATTTCGCTGTGCTTCTACAGTATCACAGCTCTATAAGAAGGCTTTTCAGGATGTACTTGGTGAAGCCTATCCTGCTTACCAAGAACGGACCACCATCTCTGCCGGATTAGTCTTTGCCCATGCACAGGCACCTCTTCACACAATGCTACATGAGGCTCACTCTTTGCTCGATGACATTGCAAAAGATCTATGTGGGCGAGACTCTATAGCTGTGCGTGTCTGGCGTCCCAGCGGCAAGATGTGTGAATATAGTTGTACATGGAAGCATTTTCAGGACATACAGCCGACAACATTGTCGGGTCAAGAGTTGTTATGGGAAAACTCTCCCCCAACCAATAGGCTAGAGCAAATGGCAGCCCTCTTCCGCAACCGAGAACGAGGACAAAAAGGAGGGTTTTCTTCATCCTTCGTCTACCGCTTACGCGATCAAATAGGACTATTATGTGGTTGGCCACACTGGACCCCCGGTGTATTTGGAGATGTCAATCAAATAAAAGAGTCCCTCGATTTGAAGAAATTTCTAGCTGCGGAATACATCCGTTGTTTACGCATTGCAGGGTGGACTGAAGAAGAAATTCAAAGAGAGGAAGCCATGCAGCATATGGATATTCTATTGCAAACCAGCTTTCGGGCTTCCCGCAGCCAGGAAAACGAGCAGTTCCATCACCATGTAGACCCCAGAAGAATCGGACTGGATGCAGTTCTTCTGGCCCGTTTTCTGGCCCAAGGCGGAGATACCTCAAACAAATGAAAACCCTACAAACTCAAAGTGTTCAGCATAAAAAGAAGCTCATTCATCCTGAGAGGAAGTAGAAAATGTCATACAATAATAAGAGAGACAATCAGTCCTCTCCAGTTGGGTCTGACCGTCACGAGACATACCAACTATCTTTAAAGCCAGTGGATAGCTGGTTTTTCCGTGACAGTCGCCCCTTTGAAGCCCAAGGGATGCTACACAGTGTCTTTCCTCCTTACCCTCCAACAATCATTGGCGCGTTGCGATTTAAATTAGCCCAACGAATGGGATGGGGTGCTACACGCTTGTCCTCCTGGACAGAGGATATAAAGACGATACTTGGCGATGGCCCTATCGTTCTCGGGGATCTTCGTTTTCAAGGACCCCATATCAGCATCCAAAGAGAGAAGCAACGAACAACACTATACAAAGTACCACTTCATATTTTGGGGGAAACAAACTTCGCTCAGGAGACACGCTCCGATCATTGGAGCCCCAAAACATTTCTTGTTCCAGGTGATGAAGTATCGTGCGATCTGGGTAAACAGACTCGCTTGCCAACCCCTCAACAAGAGACAGTAGGGCTCAATTCGGGCAGGAGTCACTGGCTAACAGAAGCCGCCCTATTGGAAGTGTTATCTGGCAAGCTCGTAGCAAATTCAGGTGAGTGTTTTTTGGAATCGGATCTCTGGAAAACAGAATATCGAGTGGGTTTGGAAAGACATAGTGGCCGACACACAGCACTACAGGGACAACTCTTCAGCACCAATCATATTCGCTTTCAAGATGTTTATGATCTTCACTTGTGTGTTGGAGTTAGAGGTGTTCCAAAGCCGCTCCAACAAAAAGCAACAGAACTAATTAGCCTCGGTGGAGAAGGGAGAATGGCAGAGCTTGAAGTAGCGGAATGGCCTCAACTCCCCATTCCAGAAGGTTTGAAAAACGAAATCGAAGAGCAGAAACGGCTACTTTTTGTGTTGCTAACACCGATGGCCCTACCACAGGGATGGCAACCCAACCCAGGTTCACAGGTCCCCGACCTTCCGGGAACCACCGTTGTATCAGCCTGTATAGATAAGCCTGTTCTAATTGGAGGGTGGAACTCCATCGAGCGCAAGCCGACCCCACTACGCCCTTACCTTCCAGCAGGGAGTGTCTTCTTCTGTGAGGTCGAGGAAGACATCGATAAGGCAACACTGTTAGCTCGACATGGGGAATGTATAGGAGATCTACAAGCACACGGTTATGGACAGATTGCCCTGGGGTGTTGGCCCCAATAAAGTGTTGATATTCGAGATACGCTACACACTGTATAAACAAAGAAGAGGTTCTTCCCATGCGAAGTATGATTTTGGGATTGTTAGCTGAAACATCCATCCATCCAGGAACAGGACGAGATCTTGGTGTCATCGATCTCCCTGTTTCGCGCGAAGCAGCGACGGACTACCCAGTCCTTGTAGGTTCTGGTGTGAAGGGAGCTTTTCGCGATGCGGCCAGACTCACCTGGAAAAATACACAAGCAGATGACTATAATGATCCAAATATACAACGTGAAGATACAGTTGAAGTAACAAAACTCTTTGGCAAACAAGATGAAGCGGGTCAGATCTTATTTTCAGATGCACGCTTGTTACTCTTGCCTATTCGCAGCCTAACGGGTCAATATCGATGGGTAACCTGCCCTCACATCTTGGAGAGATTACGACGTGATGTACTCCGAGTCAGTGGAACTGATATACTCCAAGTCGATGAAACAGGTGATGCAAAGCCCATCACCATACCTTCCGCAGGAGAGGGACTTCGCAGTGCCCTCGCAAATGATGCTATCCAAAACACTAATTTTCCCAAACTCTTCTTAGAAGAGTGGCAGTTTTCTGTAACTGGAAGTATTCCCAACCTCATTTTTAAATTTATAAAAAGCTTGGTCAAACATGAGCAGACGAAAGCTCGTATAGCGAAGCAGCTTGTCATTCTTTCGAATGATGACTTTGCTTGGTTTGCTCGATATGGTCTCTCTGTTCAGGCTCGCAATGTTCTCGATGTGGAGAAAAAAACTAGCAAAAATCTCTGGTATGAAGAAACATTGCCACCTGATACTTTGATGTACTCTATCCTTCAAGAGCGTAAATCAAATACACTTCAAGTTCTCCAGACAATGTTTAATCAGCATCCCTATATCCAGCTAGGTGGGAATGAAACGGTTGGCCAAGGATGGTTTGCCATCCAACCCATCTCCTATGAGAAATCGACCTCAAGCAACAAGAACCAAAAACAAGAAAGCTCGAACAAAGGCAAGGGTAAAAAGTCAAAGAACCATAGAGGAGGGAGACGATGAGTCTTACCCAAGAACAAAGACGCGCTCAATATGCGTTAGATACGATACTAGCTCTACAAGAGAATCGTATACAGGGACATTACCGCAGCTATGTAGAAGCACTACCTGCCAATATTGTGATGAGTGGCTTTGGACAAGCGATGGCAACCGAACTTGCAGCTGCTCGTTGTGGTGAATCCTCTCGGGGTCCAAAAGAGGAAGCCCACAAGATGGTGTATGATCATATCCAGAGTTGGCTCCAAGAGGATGGGCTATGTCGCCAAGATCAACCGTTGATGACAGCGATTGTGAGTTATGAACAGATGACCTACCAAAGAGCACAGGCAGAAACTCTTGCTTGCCTGATCTGGCTCAAAAAGTTTGCACAAGCTTACCTCAGCAAAGACGAAAACGTTAACGATTAAAGTTGAAGGGTTTAATCAAAAATACAACCCTTCACATGGCACAAAGGAACACAGAGACAATGCTTCCTCTTTACCAAAGACACGGTGCTCCCCGCAAGTACGATCAAGAGATGCATGCCGGGTTATGGTACGATAAATTTTGCAACCAATGGAGTGCTCGTTGGTCTCTCTCCTCCAGTGAGGGCAACAACAACCCCAAACAGAACTGGCTTACGACCCTTGATGGGAAATGGGTGGAGCAGCAAACCATGCTGGAAGAATGGGATACTCGCCAACAGCAGATCGTAGAAGCTCGTGGAGGAGGCAGTTTTCTCGCTTATCCCACGTCACGTTTTGTTACCGGACTAGGACGAAATCACCCTGTGGAAAATGGATTTACCTTTCATCCAAGCTTGGGTGTACCGTACATTCCAGGTACCGGGCTCAAGGGTGTTCTGCGTTCCTGGTTGACATTTTGTTTGAAGGCAACTGAAAATGCCAATCACGAGCGAAGACCGATAGAGCTACCATTTCAAGAAATCTCAGAAGAAAGCATTGATCGTATGTTGGGCCAATCAAGCCATCGTGGCTCTATCCTCTTTTTGGATGCACTCCCACTGCAACCTGTGCGTTTGGAATGTGACATTATGACACCTCATGTAGGCCCCTACTACCAAAGTGGTGAGCCACCCGCAGATTGGCATAAACCAGTACCTGTCCCTTACCTCACAGCAGCCGCAGACTCAGGAACGAGTTTTCGATTTAGCATATTACCTGTGAATCCACACAACCAACAAAGTCAAGAAGACTTGAAGCTAGTACTTCAACAACTCCAACAAGCCCTACTCTGGATCGGAGTTGGTGCAAAAACAGCCGCTGGCCATGGACGTTTCTCTGTTGTCAAGAAATAGAAGTGGACCAGCGAATGAAGCAACATTGCCGCATAGAAAGAAGCTCCTTTCGCAAAATTGGAATCGCAAAAAATGTCAGATGATGGAATGAGATGCATTGAAAGAATGTGACAATGAAGTCACAGCCTCATACATAGTGCAGGAGGGCATCATGGACATACTTCATGGCATCTTTTACTTGGCTGCAACAGGGAGCAGCACTCTGGTACAGATATTAGACTTTTGCAAAAGTTTTCTGAATCCTCTGATCGTGGCAGGTGCTGCAGTGATAGCTGCATCCGTACAGGCACGTACAAGTATGCGTCAACAACAGGAGCAATTTGACCAACAACAAAAAATACGCGACCAAGAAAAAAAAGAAGAGAAAAATCGGGAGCAACATGACCTGTTACAAAAGTATCTAACCTTACAAGGTGCGGTATTTGATGTTGCGAACAAACTCATCTACAGGTTAAAGTATTATTCAGATACACACCCCAAGGTAGTCAATCACACAGAGTTTGCAGTGGATAGGCTGGATGAGAAGCGGCCCGGAAGTACCCCCCGAGAGTACGTGGTATTTCTACTATTTCGAATGCTTGGTGTTTTCCACCGCTATGACCTTCAAGAAGATGGCCTTCCAGGCCATGAGAGCCATGATAGCTTCATGTTCATGTGGGATAAGAAACTCATATCGGCATTGGCCAGCCCGAAACTTCCCAGTCAGAAATACCTGGAGCGGAACGTCCTTGATGAAGTATCTACAATGGTTGGAGAAAAATTAGAGTCTGGTGGATTTTCCTGGATAACGTTCTGCCAGATGATTCGCGACGATGAGACCTTTGCTTGGTGGGTCAAAGAATGTACGGAGCATATGACCTCAGGATTTGGAAGCAAGGTGTTAGGCATTCAAATGGCAACACGAGCACGCCTGGGTATTTTGTTGATCTTTTTGATCGATCTGATCCAGGACCTAACAGGCAAACCTCAGTACGAAGAGATACGAGCCCAGGTGATCGAACGAAACCTCGGACAGTACTGGGACCAAAGTACCGAAGAGCACAAGAAATGGTTTTTGTACAAACCCCAAGATATGGATTGGGCAGATCGATGGCCTAGCAACGACAAGTCATTCCATCATATCCAACGAAGCGGATCGAGGTTTCACCGTCAAAACGGTCGGAGCCAGGAGCATGATGATCTGTTTTGAAGATGAACCCTTAAACAAAGGGTCGTTCCTTCCATAAGAATGTAGGCCATCTTGTATGCGATTGTTTACCATACCCCAAAACGTCAACACACGTGGCCATTCTATGCAAAATATCTCAAACAATATCAGAACCTTACCATAATTCAAAGCAATCCATTCCACTCAGCTTTCACAATGTAACTCATGCAGTGATGTCTATTTTGCTGCAAGCAAGTGATCAGAGGAATGGCAACCAAACACATTTGGGAGAAAACCGCATGTCCTTGCGGGTGCGATTTGAAATGTTCAAATGAGAAAATCGTCGTTCCGATAGAGAGAACACAGAAGGGAAAGTCAGGGGGGGTTGTAAGGCAATGGGAACAGTTCAAAAGAAGAATTTTCGTTCAGACTTTTTTAGCTGTTTCTTCCAACGTTGAGCAAGCTTCTCTAGATAACAGTACAACCTTGGATTATCTTCAACATTGCGGCGGTGCTGGATATACGCATAAAATCGCTCCATATAGGAAACCAACGTTTTCCCCACCATCTCGAATGCAACATCCTCATCTGTAATATTTGCAGAGATCGTGAGTGCAAGATTTTCCCAATGAGCCAGTAATAAGATGAGTTGTGGGCGAAATCTGGCATCTTTATTCGAAGCTTCACGAAGCTTCTCAAGAGTCACCTGCTTCCCCTGCCATTGACGAGGAGGAAACAGACTATCCACACACTCCCGCGCCTTTGGTAAATGTTGACTATTGATCAGGGAATACTCCAGAGCACGATCACGACGTCGTCTGGAATGTTCTATGGGAGCAGAACCGCGAATGGACGCACAGGAACGCAAATCGTTGTTGTCTTGATGGAGGCCTCTTTGCGACACCAAATATTCTATTTCTTC
>JALTMC010000498.1 GCA_027005175.1 Myxococcales bacterium | reverse complement strand
CTCAGATTACCCAGGCCACCGAGCTGGAGTCCTTGTTTCACGGTCGCTCCAGCGGGCTGGATCCCACCGTTGTTGCGATGCGTCAGCCACTTCGAGTTCAGATGGGAAAAGAACCGGAACCTCTAACCTGGCGACTGGATGGATATGGATTTGTTCTATCCGTGAGTCGTGAAAAACGCAAAACAGCACAAGCTGTAGGGCGTGTCCGTGAGTTTTCAGAAGAGCAACCAACTCGTTTTCAAGAAATGTGTATCAACATGAAGGAACTCGTGGCTGGTGTGGAACAAAACATTACCCTGGCAGACAATGCAACAACATTGTCATTGCAAGAGCGTGCACAAACCCTGGGCACCTTACTCAATCGCAACCATGACTTGTTGGTGGAGTTAAACATAACCTCACCTCACCTTGAAGATCTTGTTCAAACAGCCCGAGACCACGGTGCATTGGGAGCCAAGCTTACAGGAGCAGGGATGGGTGGAGGTATGCTAGCTCTGGCCCCCACCCAAGAACTCCCGACCCTGCGCAGAGCCCTACAAGAAGCAGGTGGCCAACACAGCACAATCTGTCACCCTTCCAACCAACCGTTTCATACACTGTAGACCTCCTGAGAACAGGGAGGCCGTCCAAGTAACACACATTTACAACTTGTAGCTAGTTTCATACACTGTAGCCCTCCTAAAAACAGGGAGGGTCGTTTCGAGCGGTTGCTTCCGGATTATCACTGCGGAAGTGGTGGAGTCTATGCCATGATTCAAAGCCGCCACTACCAACAAGCAAAAGTGCGAATGTTCATTGATCTCATCGATGATAAGTTCAAAGAACAAGCCCAATAGGAGCCCTGATGAAGGCGCAGATACTTGAGACTTACAAACCCTCGATTATAGAAGCATGGGAGACAATGCTGCCAACCTTACTACAGCAAAGTACTGCGTTAGCTCCGATGCTCCACCACCACCTCCATGTGGTTGGCAAAATGCTTCGACCTTCCCTGACTGTCGCATTTTATGAGTTACTTCAAAGCAATCGTAGCACCGGGTCTGAAGATCTATCTCAGGTAATTCAAGCCGCTCTGGCCCTTGAGTTGCTTCACAATGGCACCTTGATTCACGATGACCTCCAAGATGGTGACGAGACACGACGCCACCAGCCAACGGTCTGGAAACAGTTCAGCCCCTACCAGGCCATCAACGCAGGCAACGCGCTGTATTTTCACTCCCAGCGTTTGCTCGCCACGCTCTCTCTTCCAGCAGAGACCGTCCAGCAGCTAAGTCTCTATCTCGCGAATTATGCGATCGCGATTATCGATGGACAGGCACAAGAAAAGTTACTTTGGCCCAAACTTCAAGAAGCCTCGGAAGGTCGGATTTTCCCTGGCCTTGTACAGGAAGAAGCACAGGCTTTCTATCTTCAAATCGTCCAAAAGAAAACCTCGGCTTTGTTCTCTCTACCTTTGCTCATTGCAGGAACGATCGCAGGAGAAGATCCTGAAACACTTGCAGGTATCGACGCTGTCGCCGACCCACTTGGAGCTTTGTTCCAGATCCAGGATGACTTGCTTGACCTCTATGGCGATAAGGGTCGAGACTCTGCCGGTAATGATATCGCCGAAGGAAAACCCAGCCTTCCGGCCCTTCAATGCATTTATATGGCCTCGACAGAAGACGCCACACGATTGTACCACCTCATCCAACAACCTCGCGAGCAGACCTCACACAGAGACATCGGCTGGGCTATCGACATCATTCGAGAGAGCGGCGCCTTACAACACTCCATCGACACCATCGACCGATTGCGAAGTCAAGCATTGCAGTGCTGTCGAGAGCTTCCTTTGCGTGTCCCCTCCACCCCCCTTGCTGACTTTCTGGACAGTCTATGTGATACTATTTTGCAACCCATTGCCCACTTATACCCGTAAGGAATCGTGACCGATGAGCATTCTTCAGCGACGCAAAGATGAACACCTCCAGATCTGCCTGGAGCAAGACGTGGAATCCGGGGTTTCGCCCGGCCTCTCTGGATATCGCCTGGAGTACGATGCTCTCCCTGAGATCGATCTGGATGACGTGGACTTATCCATCGAATTGTTGGGCAAGAAACTATCGGCTCCTATCCTCATTGGTTCCATGACAGGTGGCAGTGAACAAGCCGAAATACTCAACCATCGCCTGGCCAAAGTTGCAGCAAAGTTGGGCTTGGGAATGGCTCTGGGTTCCCAGCGTGCCATGCTCAAACACCCCGAAACAACCGCATCTTTCGCAGTACGAAAGACCTCTCCTGAGTTACCCCTATTAATTGGAAATATTGGTGCAGTCCAACTGAATTACGGCGTCACTCACGATGACTTACGTCATCTTGT
Organism: Myxococcales bacterium; assembly: GCA_027005175.1. Lineage (GTDB taxonomy): Bacteria > Myxococcota_C > UBA6777 > UBA6777 > UBA6777 > M3003. The sequence goes on along the minus strand of JALTMC010000498.1, from coordinate 1,869 downwards.
AGAGTCTGTACAAGCCGACGCTTTGTACTTCCATCTCAACCCACTCCAAGAAGCCATTCAACCCGAAGGCGATACACGCTTTCGCGGCTTGCTTTCCAAAATACAGCTCGCAACGAAAACTCTACCATTCCCTTGCTTAATTAAAGAAGTCGGCGCTGGGATCTCTGCAAAGACTGCACAAAAAATGGCCCACCTCCCCATCGCTGCCATTGAAGCATCTGGCGTTGGCGGCACTTCCTGGGCCAGAGTTGAAGGTTATCGCGCCCAGCCCGCCTCCAACACAGCCCAACTTGGCGAACGTCTGCGTGACTTTGGAACCCCCACCGCCGAAGCCATACAACACTGTCGCAACGCTTTCCCCAAACGTCCGGTGATCGGCTCTGGTGGTATCCGTACAGGTCAAGACATCGCGATCGCCATCGCCCTAGGGTCCGATGCTACCGCCATCGCCCGCCCCGCACTCGAAGCCGCTGCGATATCCGAAGCAGCCCTCGAACGATTTCTCACAACTCTGCTCCATGAACTTCGCGTCCTCTGCTTCTGTACCGGTGCCAGCAACATCAAAGAACTGCAACAAGTCAAGGTTGTTCGTAGACACAAGTCCACCTGAGAATCAATTCTTAGGCTCCAGTTTTTCACGATACAGCCCACAGACAATCCCCGAAGCCGGACTCCGCGAGTATCAAAACAGGAGAATGCAATTTATGAGTTACAGCATCGACAACATCAGTCAAAGAACCCGAACAGGACTTACCCCGTGTGACGATCGTGTGGACTGTGTAACAGCCCATTAAAACGATGCCAAACCAACAACACCAAGGAGAATCCATGTTTCCACCTTATCGCAAATGGCAACTCTTATTCTTAGCAGTGCTTCTACTTGCCTCTGGGATCTTTCTTTCCAATTGTAGTATTTTAAAGCTACATCACGATGGCATTATGAGTAACTTAAGAAAATCCTGGATCAAAGAGTACAAAGCCCAGCTCAGTATGGGTGAGATGAATTATCTGAGTGGGGGCAATGGTTTTCCCATTGTCTTTGTACATGGTTTTGGTGCAGGGGCTCCACAAACCTGGAAGGATCAACTCGCTGTCTTTGCCAAAACACATCGAGTGCTCGCACCGGACCTCTTCTGGTTCGGTGACAGCAAACCCAAGCCTGGACAAAGCATCCACACTCCCGATGCACAGGCCAAAGCCATCGCAGAATTATTAGACCAGCACGGACTCACACGAGTCCATATCGCTGGTGTTTCTTTTGGTGGCTATATCTCACTTAAATTTGCCCTCAACTACCCAACCCGGGTCGCCAGCTTAACCCTGGTAGACGCTGCCGGTCTACGACTCACCAAAGCAGAAGAAAATCAAGTAAAAAAGACCTTTCCTTACTCACATGGTGATGTGCGTAAACTATTACTCCCCAACAACACAAAAACTCTGAAAAAATTCCTTGGAAAGATGCTGTACAAGCCTCCTTATATGCCGGAGTTTGCACTCAAAGAGATCCTGGAGAGGGAGTTTCGAAAAAACAAAGAGGCGAAGACAAAAATAGCTTACTATTTGCAGCACAATTTTATTTCGCTGAAGCAACTTAAAACCATTAAGGTCCCAACACAAGTAGTGTGGGGAAAGCACGATCAACTCTTACCCTCTTCCTTGGGCCAACGACTGGCAAAGTCGATCCCCCATGCAAAATTCACGATAATCCCTAAATCTGGGCATATTCCGATGCTAGAACAACCCAAAGAATTCAACAAGATCTTTGGACAATTTTTACAACAACTTGCCCAGGGTGCGCTCCCCAAAAGGGGGACAAATCTGTGAGTACTTGCTACTTGCCCTTAAGATAAAATGTACAGAGATTCAGTG
>JALTMC010000497.1 GCA_027005175.1 Myxococcales bacterium | reverse complement strand
CGTTTAAAGTCTCTGTGAACAAAACCACATTGCAACGCCGTGAGGTGTTGCAAATGACAGTAGTTATATCAGCGCGTCGTTCCTCCTTTCGGAGATTACGCTTGCCCAGGCATCGACGTTTTCGCAGACTGCGTAGGAGGCGAAAACGGCGAAAAGATGTGATGTATCTGTCGGGAGGAAAGACAGCCTTTCGCTACGTGTGGACGTATACACTTCTCTTTCGCCCGAGAAGACTGGGGACTTTTACGTTTACTCCAGCAACGATCCGCTTTGGTAGAAAGAGATACAAAACTCGGGCTATCACAGTCACTGTCATTCGGAAGAGAGAGGATACAGAAAGGCTAGTGACCGGGTTGCCTGCGGTCATCCAGCCGAAAGGCTCGACCTTTCTGTTGCCTGTGATTTCCCCCTCCACGATCAGCATGGGACAACAGGCCACGCTGTCTTACTACCTGTTCACCCGCTACAACGAAACCATCACTCGAACCCAACCCCCCCCTCTGCTGCAGTTTGAACAAGAAACGCTGCATCCGCTACAGATCATTCAATCGCAACGTAAGATCACCTTGAAAGGCCGGGTCTATCGATATGGCCTTGCTCTCAGGTACGCGCTGTTTCCACGCAAGACTGGAACTCTGTCGGTAGCTCCGATGTCGATCTGGATCCATCGAGATGCATCCAACGCACAACAACAAGAGAGAATCCAAAGTCCCCGAGTAAAGATACACGTAAAACAAGTGCCTGAGAAAGATCGACCGGAAGACTGGAAGCCTTCATGGGTAGGACGATACAAAATAACAAGTGGGCTTCCCTACCCAAAATACACACTCCCAACACCGATTCCATGGACACAGTGCGTAAAGGGAGAGGGAAATCTCAGACAGATCACCTTCCCAGACTTTGCACTCCCACAAGGCTTACAACAGCGTTACAAACGCAGACAAACAACGCTCCGCAAGGATCCAAAACAAATCCGTGGTCGCACCTGCCAAGTTATCTATCTTCGGGCACGGAAAGCAGGCACATACAAGTTGCCAGCTCTGAGTCTACCACACTACAACCCATGGCAGCAGCGATACGTCACGGCAAAGGCCAAGCCGATCTCCTTTACTGTTGTAGGCACACCAGCATTGGGGCAGAGAAACAACAACAAACAGAAACCAAAAAACACGGTCCTTACCAATCCCCAAGATCCGGCCTCCTCCAAACATCGTTTGGGTGGTCAAAGCTCGGTATGGTTTGTGAGTGTTGGACTTGGATTGCTGCTGCTACTGGGACTGGGATGGATTGTTCAAAAGCGAACCAAGACCACAGAGATCGTCGAGAAAGACGAGTTGATTTATCCCCCCACCATCGAGAGTGTGGACGCTTTGCAAAGATGGTTGGCGCAGAGAAGCCAACAGGTCGAACCGTCGGATTTAAAGAGACTAGAGAGTTTGCTATACCAATGGCTTGATGGGTATTTGCAGAAGCCCTCCCGAGCTCTATCGCTAGACAGACTCGTCCACCAGTTAAACCAACAGGGAATGATGCCTGCCGTCAGTCAGGGACTTCGCGATGTCCTTCAACAATGTCATCAACTGCGATTTTCTCCCACTGTCACCCGTCAGTCATCCGCAGAATTGTTGGAAACCTTACGCCAGTTGCTTCCGCAGCTACCAAGCTAGAACATAGAATTCACATGGTTCGTCGCGAGGCGACAGAAAGCCCGAGAAAGTTGAGAAGAAGCCTCAACTATGCTACACCTTGGGTGTTTTACACACCCCTTATTTTCTCATCAGAATCGAATTGATAGAGATCACAGTTCTTTAGAAAGAGGAAGAGCAGATGGACCCGTTTCTTTACCAGTATGCCATTGGTGGTAGCGTTTTTTTGATGGGGATGTTGTATGCATGGCGCCAGGGATATGTTGGTTTTTCAGGAGCCGCGCTCCGCAATTTACTGATCAGTGTTGGTGGACTCGGATTTCTATTAATCCTCCAGGGATATATGCAGTATGCCCCTATGACGACGGCAAAAGCTGTTGCTTACAAAGGAACCAAGGTCCCTCCTCTTGGACACTCCCTGACCTATCTCATCATGGTGGGTTATTTTGTGATCATCCTTGTGATTGGAACATTTTTTGGGAAGAACCAAAAGAGCACCAAAGACTTCTTCTTTGGTGGGCAACGATTCTCCTGGTGGTTAATTGGCTTCAGTTTGATCGCCACAACCATCGGCTCACACAGCTTTGTCAAGTATAGCAAGGTCGCCTACAAATACGGATTGGCCAGCAGCCAGACTTATCTCAACGACTGGTTTTGGATTCCGCTCGTTCTTTTTGGCTGGCTACCGATCCTTTACTTTTCCCGCATAACCTCTATCCCTGAATACTTTGAACGGCGGTTTAATCCCCTCACCCGAAAAGTCGTGACCTACCTACTGCTGCTCTATCTCGTTGGCTATGTTGGTGTCAATCTCTTTACCATGGGGAAAGCCTTGGAGATCCTCTTGGGCTGGCATGTTCTGATGGCTGCCTTTGTCGTCGCTTCTGTATCGGCTGTCTATGTCACGTTTGGAGGCCAAACCAGTGTCATCATGACGGACTTATTTCAAGGAGTCATGTTGTTGGCTTGTGGCTTACTGATTGTTTATTTGGGAGCAGAATATCTAGGTGGACTCAAAGGTCTGTGGGAGCATCTTCCACGAGATCACCGCATGGCTTTTGCCAACTTCAACAAAGACCCTTCGTACCACAGCGTTGGGATCTTTTGGCAAGACGCCATGGCAAACTCAGCCATGTTTTACTTTCTCAACCAAGGTATTTTGATGCGGTTTATGGCTGCACGTTCTGTCAAAGACAGTCGGAAATCCATGATCGCCATGCTACTTATCCTCATGCCCATTGCAGCTGTGGTTGTGGCTTCTGGCGGTTGGGTCGCCAAAGCTCTTGTACATGCGGGCTACCTGCCCACAGGAATCAAACCCGCTGAAGCTTTCTTTATCGCCTCGCGGTTCCTCTCCACCCCCGTCGTCTTTGGACTGATCATGGCAGCTCTCACGGCGGCCCTCATGTCCACGGTCGATAGTTTAATCACAGCGATTGCAGCCATTGTGGTCAATGACATCTACAAGCCTGCCCACCCCGAAGCCTCAGAACCACAACTGCTTAAGGTAGCTCGGATATCATCGATCTCCATCACCATGATAGGCGTCGCACTGGTGCCCGTGTTTATGATGTTTGATTCCGTATATTCGGCTCATGGGGCCTTCACGGCAGCGATCACGCCGCCTCTTGTGGTGGCATTGCTCTTCGGTGTGTTTTGGCGGAGATATACCACCGCAGCAGCCATCGCCACGATGGTTGGTGGGATGTTCTTTGTGATTCTATCCGTCTTCTTTCCAGCGATCATATCTCCCTTCGCACATGGCGTTCCCATGGCGAAGATAGGCAATGGCTGGCTTGAAGGAGCGAGACAATACAAGTTTATGCGAGCCTTCTTTGGACTGGGAGTGAGCGCACTCATTGGTGTACTCGTAACATACATGAGCCAGCCGAAGCCTCTCGATACAATCCGAGGATTGGTTTGGGGTACCATCCCTGACGCAATCAAACACTACAAAGGCAGTGCAGGCCTCGAACAAGAATCAGAGTGGGCCCAAGCAACGGCCTCCTGCGGAGAGGTGGAGGTCATCGACAAAGACACAGACCTTCCTCTCCTTACAGTTTCACGTGAACTTGCCGATGAACTTCAGGCAGCAAAAGGCGATCTTCTCTATGTATCAGATCCTCGATGGTGGCTGGGTGGCCTGCGTTCAGGCCATGGATTGCTCACCCAAGTGGATGAAGAACTAGAAGGAAACATCGTAGTTTTAAGCCCTCACCTCGATGAGATCATCACCCGTCCATCCCAAAAGGATGTACGAGTGAAGAAATTCTATGGTGCTTGAAAATATCGGAGCCTATCTATCATCAACGCTTGTTACAATCACAGGCGAAAACGGTTGCATGCTGGACTCACCTTGGTTATATTGCCGACAAAGAGACGGGAGTCTCAAAAGTCAAGCCACTGAAAAAAATAGAGGAAAAGAAACTTGTACTTGCAACAGTCCATCCGCACTGAAAAAGCATCAACTCCGCCACAAAGACCCCAGCGATGGATGTTGGTGGTGATGTGTATCGTAGGTTCTCCATGGTTTATGGGTAGCTCTTGTGTGGTGAAACGACCCAAGACCTCTGCCAAAGCAACTTACAGTCAAAA
>JALTMC010000496.1:11895-15132 GCA_027005175.1 Myxococcales bacterium | reverse complement strand
CTATTTTGAGTTTGGCCCAAAATTGCGAAACTCCACCAAGAGCTTGCTGGCTAACTCATTGAAATGTTTACTCCACAGGGCGGTTCGAACCACGTGGGACTACACCTTCCACCCCATCCTACCACACCTTCCACCACAACAAGTATTCTTCCCTTTTCTCCTCAAAAGCTTTCCCAGAACCTTCCGACCCATCCTACTACACCTTCCGACCCATCCTACTACACCTTCCGACCTCGATATCCACCCCTATTCTTCCTTCTATTCTTCCTTCTATTCTTCTCCTTTTGGATGAGAGGAAAGAGCGAGCAACTCTAGGATTTGTAGGGTTGACGGGTTCCCCCCCCCCTGCTATTTTGTTGAGGTCAAAAGAAACCAAATATGAATTCTCCCCTTTACAAGCTCAGCAGCAGGAGTATCCCCATGACAGTCGAATGGATGGTTGCCATCCTAATTTTAGCGATTGTAGTGTATTTTGCGACACGAAAGACCCACAAGGAGTCCACAGAGGCTCAAAAGATGCTAGACGATGCAGTGGCGACGGGGCAAAATCTTCCCGCATCCCTCCACCCCATCGTTGATCCCACCGAATGCATCGGGTGTGCGGCTTGTGTGAATGCTTGCCCAGAGAAAAAGATCCTGGGTTTGATTCACGGCCACGCCAAGTTGATACAAGCCTCTTCCTGTGTGGGGCATGGTGCTTGTAAGTCAGCCTGTCCAGCCGAAGCGATCGAGCTGGTTCTTGGGACAGAGCAACGCGGTGTGACAATCCCCAGCCTCGACGCCACATACCAGACCACCAAAAAAGGGATCCACGTGGCCGGAGAACTCGGTGGGATGGGTTTGATTCGCAACGCCACACGACAAGGGATGTTGGCAGTGAAATACATGGGAGAGGAACTCAAAGCTCGCCCTGCCAACACTCCCGCCCATGTGCTCGATCTCCTTGTAGTTGGATTTGGCCCTGCAGGCATCTCAGCCTCCCTTCTCGCAAAAGAGATGGGTGTCCAGTGTATGGCTGTTGAACAAGGTGACGGTTTTGGCGGCGCTATCGCAAGTTTTCCACGCAAAAAGCTGGTCATGGGAACGGATGTTATCTTACCTCTGCACGGTCGTATTAAAGCTCGAAACATGCAGAAAGAAGAGCTTCTCGGCATCCTCGCTGAGGCCGTGAGCCAGCACCAACTTCCCGTTACGTATGGATTTCAAGTGTCGGGGATTGAACACGGTGACGATGGCTACTTTCGAGTCAAGAGCGAGACTTCAGAGCTGATCACCCGACGCGTCTTGCTGGCTATCGGTCGCCGAGGCTCCCCACGCAAGATGGGAATCCCCGGTGAAGAAACAACCAAAGTCGCCTATGCACTGCGAGATCCGGATGAATACAAAGGTGACAAATGCCTGATCGTGGGTGGGGGAGACAGCGCGCTGGAAGCTGCCTGTATGCTCGCAGATGCCGAAGGTACAGAGGTCACGCTGGTCTATCGTCGTGACAGCCTGTGGCGCGGAAAGCGAAAAAATATCGACAGGATCCACGAGTACGCTGATGCAGGTAAGGTGAAACTTATGCTCGAATCAAACCCTGTGGAGATATACCCTCAAAGCGTTCGAATCAAAACCAAAGACGAAGAAGTCGATCTCCCCAACGACTTTGTCTTTATATTCGCTGGTGGAAAACTCCCCATTGAATTTCTCGAAAAAGCCGGTGTGGAAATGCGTACCGTCCACGGCGAAGCCCTACTGGCTGTCTAACGATTGTAGGTTGCAAACTTTCTTCACTCGGGAAGAAAGATATAGCAAGTTCCAGTGTGGGCATTTTTGACCAGCTATTGCAGGCTGCAAACGTTCTTTACACGAGAAGAAAGATATAGCCAGTTCCAGTGTGAGCATTTTTGACCAGCTATTGTAGGTTGCAAACGTTCTTCACACGGGAAGAAAGAGTCTTATTTACGAGTGAATCGCCAGCCGAGTTGGGAGAAGACAAAGACACCTTGATCAAAGTTTCCAAATCGGATCTGGCCTGAAACATTGATGTAAAAGCCCAGGGGAAGGGAGAAATCGAGATTGGCACGTGCTGTGTGCTCCACTTGCACAACATTGGCAACCAGGAAGTAAGCGGCAGCCTGGTATCCAAGAGAAACAGAGACCCAGGAGGGCCAAGAGCTTCCGATCGAAACGCTGGCCTGATGACCCTGAAGAAAGTCTGGGCTAGAGAGATACGAGTAGCGTCCATACAGTCGCAATGGTAAACGGAAGATCGAATACCAGTGGAACCAACCGCTAGCAACCCAACGTTGTCCGTCAGTCAACAGATAATCAAACGATGCCCCTGCACGAAGCCCTGCGGGCTGATGACTCAATTGCACGGAAGCCCGAACAGAGTGACGAGGTTCATCCTTGAAAAAGGACTGGAATCCCTCAGCAGGTAAGCTCTGTTTGAGATCCTCTATCCAACTCCTATTGAGGGCAGGTCGATAGAAGTCATAGCGAACCGATGCCTGAAACCATTTCACAGGATAGATGCGGACATCAGCAGTGGCTGTCGATATCTCAGGGCCTTTGCGGGAGAAGGCATTCTCAGGCACCAAGACCTCAAGGACCCCTCGCGCAAACACCTCCATCCATCGGATCGGCTTGAGAAAGGTCTCCAAAAACAAGAGGTGACGATCGAGCTTTCCTTTGAAAAGCTGTCCCGAAAAACCGAGTCGAGTGTAGCGATGCCATTTCACTGCATTGGCTTGTACAGTCAAACCATATCGAAATGCATCGAGAGACACGGACAACTCCCGTTCATCAGGGGCAAGTCCCCCATAGCCGATAATCGACAACCAGGACAACGGATCCACTTGCACCCGAATACCATCCACCAATCCAATTTCTGAAGGAACCCGGGCGATACGTCCAACACCAAAATCAAACATCTTGTACCGATAACCCACCGCGAGTTGATACACTTCCAGGTTGGGTCGAAACTTGTCTCCCCAGGGATACTGGTTACGACTGAAGTCATACCGAAGCCGAACCAAATGACGGTGCCACAAACCTGTTCCAAGAAACCGCTCCAACACCATACGACTTTGCAGCAATCCCGTTTGGAAAGAACCATCCCTGGTAAAAGCTCCCAGATACTGCAAGTTGACATTGTATTCGATACGAGTTGGCGGCTTTACCGCACGCAACGCTGAACGCAATCGACGAAACACGATCTTGTCACCGATGGTTTTTGTGGTCGAGCCCCAC